>JAISZW010000197.1 GCA_031284445.1 Candidatus Methanovirga basalitermitum
TAAATTAAACATTCCTGCTTCTTTAGCCAATTCGATTGTGGTTTTAAAAATTTCTTCAATCAAATCTTTGTAATTATTCTTAAAACGACTTATAGTACTATAATCTATTGTTTGATGTCTTGTTAAGTATATATATGCAGCATCTCTTTGTATTGCCTTTGACAATTTACGAGATTGGAAGATACTATCTATAGCCCCCAGCTATTATGATGGTTATCATCATACCCATATCAAAAGCAACTTGACCAGGCTTGAATTTATGCTTTTTTTTATATTTCTTGCATTCTTCTTTATACCTGTGCGTTGTTTTCAAGTATTCAATGACTTTTTCCACTAATAAACAATTATCATCTGGATTGACATAGTCTCTTAACCTTTTTGGAAGTAAAAATTCCATATATTTATTGTATGATTTAATAGTCATATTCCACCAACAAAATTATTTTCATTTTCTATATTATAATGTTATCTTTTCTTATATATAAAACTAACCATTTTTAGGAAAATACGAAAAATAATTGTGCAACACTTACTTATAATAAAATAAACTAATTTATTTTCATGAAATTAAAAATAGAAATTACAGAAGAAGACACTCTTCAAAGTTTATTTGCTAAATGTGGTGGACTTGGATTAGAACATCATGACGACCTTGAAAATATTGTAAACAATAAAAAACCTGATTTTAACATTGAAAATGGTACTATAAAATTGGGAGAAGATTTAAAATTTGATTTTCAACTTTTAGGTACCTTATCACTTAAAAATAAGAAATGGTATTGGGCTTGGGATAATCAAGATATTGGATTTTTAGAGAAAATAGTTGAGGATTCAAAGAAAGTTAAAGAAATTGGTGAAAAATATAATATAAGTCATTTTAAAGAGAACATTTTTCAAGCATCTTTATACGAGGCACATATAATAGCTATGACAACTACAGGATTATTTGAAGATGATGGTTATTATGTTATGGATTTTGAAGGAGTTCTATTCTTCATAACTATTAAATCAGATAAAATTCCACATGAAAAAACTGTTGAAAGATTTTTATATAATTATAACACATTCTGTAGGGAATTTGATGTTAATCCTCGTTTAGCATTAGAAGGTTATGGAAAATTAAATGATTATAAATATAAAAGAAGAGATGAATTCTCAGTTGTTGTAATTGGTCAATCAAGAATTATTGTTGGGTTCAATGAAAAAGGATCAATTACTCATATCCAAACAATGCTTGAGAATTAATAGATATTTATAAATTAAATGATTGGATAAAACATGACTTCAGTACCATTTATTAATCCAATGTCTATTGAAGGCCAAAGAATTCTTAAAAAAAATATTGATCTTGATTCTATTTTTGAATACAATCAAGATTTAGTGGATACTTTGACTCATATAGGTGAGGGGATTCTTGATGATGAAACAAAATCCCCAAATAGCTATGGAAAATTGGTTTTGAAAAGAATTGAGTGGTATTTTAGAGAAAAAAATGATCCAAAATTTAAAATATCGGATTACTCTTATTTTTTCAATGAAGCAATAGATAAGTTTGATCTTGTTGCATTTCATTTATCTTCTCAAGCTATTGCATTTAGATATAACCTTAACTCAAGAGAGACTAAATTATTTTTAGAGTCGCAGCAGAGAATCATTGAAGAGAGACTTTCAAGAATAAGTAATGAAATAGTAGAAAATCTTATAAATAAGATATTGAATGAATTACTTAGTGATTCTACTTATCTTAATTGGAAAGATATTTTACCATTGATTAGGTCTAAGAAAATATTATTAAAGGATCTGCTTCTCTTTAATGGTGAAATTATACTTGATGAAGATGAATTTGAAGAAAAATATCATGATAGAATGGATGATTGGCCTTATCGCAGAATTAAAAGGGCTTTTAATGAATTAGTTGGTTATAAAACTAAGGAGTTAATTTTAACACAACTTATTATTGAAAATACTGAAGAATATCTAAAAAATATAAAGGAGAAATTACAGAGAATTCAAATACATCCTTCGATTGAGAAATTGTCAGAAGAAATAGCTGGACTTTTAGATAAACTCAATAAAAAATATAGTAAATTTTATGGTGAAAGTGGAATTTTTAGTGGTGAGGGAGAGATGACCGCCTTAAGTAAAGATGCTTTTCCTCCATGTGCTAATAATATTATAGAAGGTGTTAAATCAGGAAATAGGAACGATGCTATTGTACTATTTTTAACGTCATTTATATCTTATTGTAGATTAAATCCTCAAGTTTTTAGAGGAGATGTAAGTACTAAAATCTCTGATTTTGACCCTGATTTAAGAATAACAACGGATGAAATATTACCAATTATCTATGAAGCTGCTAAAAATGCAGTCCCTCCACTTTTTGAAGACCAGCCACAGGAAAAGATTAATATTGTATCAAAACTTGGTTTCGGGATGTATGATGAGATTAAACTTGAAAATGAAGGTCAAACAAAGTGGTATACACCAATGAGTTGTGATAAGATTAAATTACATTTAACAAATCTATGTAAACCAGATAAGGTATGTAGGAAAATTGGAAATCCTTTGTCCTATTATTCATATAAGAGATGGTTACTTAAAAACAAAAGATAAAAAAGGATTTTAATATAATTTAGACATTCATGACGTTTATCTATAAATGTATATGGTGTTTTCCGATTTTAGAATTGTTAAACAGTTTTTAACATATTAAAATACAAATTAATGCTGATTTTTGGATTATTTTTACCTTTTATTGATTTGAGAGTAGTTAGAACGATAGATAAAAAGAATATTTTTCCCTTTTTTAATAGCTATTTCTTGGGCTTCAAGATAATCCTCAAAGAAGTTAGTTTTGTTCTCCATTTTACTACTAATATTTTCTCCAAGTTCGTCGACTAAAGTTAAATCAAGATCATATTTATTTAAAAGATCATCTAACAATTTTGAAAGACTAATTTCATCAATCTCCTCACAGGTAACACCATATTTTCCACCAAGTATAACTGAGTAGTTATTTAAATCTTTAACTGAATCAATAGATTTTTCAATAGATTTTACATTTAATCCTGGATTTATTTCTTCAATAATTTTAACATTGTCTTTTAATTGTATTGAACTTCTACCTTCCACAGGTTTATAGTTCATTAAACCCTCTTTAATACTCTCTAAATCAATTTTTAGGGTTAAGGCAGTAGTAACAGCGCATAAAATATTTAAAACATGATGTTCTCCAAGAGCAAAAGTTTGTATATTTAATTCTCCATTAAGCTCATTTCCATAAATAGTTTTTATATTTTCATATTTGATTTCAATTTCTGAATTTTTTAAATTGTAGTTAATCTTGTTAGCTATTAAATTAGGTTGAACATTTTCATCACATAAATCATAATCGTTTAATGTAAAGCTATTCATTTTACTTCTTTTTATTTTTTCTGGATAGAACTTAGTTAATGTATAGTAATCTATTACAACATATTCATTGTTGAAAACTTGTTCCTTAGCAATTTTAGCATTAGATGTGTTTTTTGCTATTTCATAATTCTCAACAATGTTTGTAAGAACACCAACATCACCAACTCCACTTGTTCCTAAAGAACTTTCAAAAATAGCTATCCTATAATCATGATTTTTAGAATTTAATTTATCCTTTCTTATTGGTGATTCAATGGAACATTTGCTATAATTTGTTTCATCATTGTTTATTTTATCTGCTAATTTAATTGTCTCTAAAATATTTGCAGGGGTTATACTGATATTTTTCTTTAAAGTAATGGTTTCATTATTTAAAGTTAAAGTTGCTCCTAAACTTGTTAAACTTAAAGGATTATGATTTTTTAAAATAGATTTTAACAATGAGACTGTAGTTGTTTTGCCTTTAACTCCTGTGACTTCAATCACAGCTATTTTTTCCTCTGAGATTTTATTTTTCCATTGTTTAAGTAGGAGTTTTACTGTTTCGTGATGTGTTAAGTTTAGACCATTAGGTTGATTAATTTTTTCTCTAATTTCGTCTGTCGTTAGTGGGCTGTGGATAGGACAACTTATTAATAATTCATTTTTATTAATGTATTCGTTCTCTCTTACATTAGCTCTATCTTTGTCATGATTTTCAATAGCTTCGCTATGATCATTTAATTCATATATATCCTTTATGATTATTATATTATGTCCTAACAATTTTTTTTTATCTTCATTTTTAAGAGTCCCATACAAATCATAAGCATAGACATTATTAAAATATTCTAATTTTGATAACTCAACAGCTATTATAACTCCTCCATGTGTTAAATCAACAACAAGAACATCCATTAAAGCACCTCAAATTGTTACATTATTTAAATCTGAAACTTAAGCTTACCTTCAAGAAAGTATACATTTATATATAACTTATATTAAAAAAATTAATTAATCAGTTTAAAAACTTGAATAATTATATAATAATATGTTTTAAAAGTTGATTAATTAGATAATTAAGTTAAAATTTTTAGATTTAGTTTTAGAAATAAATTTAGTTTTAGAAATAAATATAAATAGATTATGATATACTTATAATGTAAAATTAGGTGGTATTATGACTAAAGATATTGAAGTAAATGCTCAAAAAAAGTTGAAATCAAGAGTAAGAAAATTTAAGAAAGTTTTAAAGGATGATGATGAAAAAGAAAAGTTTTTTGATACATTGGGAGCTTCTGTAGAGGTTTTTTTACCTTCTAAAAAGCCTGAAGAGGGTGATAGTATTATTCTTTACACTACTGCAGAGGGTAAGATTGTTGATGGAGAATACTCTTATTTAGAAAGTGAAAATGAACATATTTCATTAACTATATCAGATAAGGATTTAGAACTATTTATACAAGTGTTTAAAGATTTTAAATTAGAATGATCTTGGATTATTTTTTAAAATATTCTTTTTTGTCAAATTTTATTTATTATTATATAATCATGTTTCTATTTAAATAATTCAATTTTAATATTTATTGAGAATGTCTAAATTTTCACTAATAAAGTTGATGGAATTGATAATAGCTTGTTTGAAGACAGTTAATATTTTTTAGTACTGGTTTTTTTGTTGATTTTGTTAAGTGTTTTTAGTTTAGTAGAGAAAATAATTAATGCCCTAAAATTTTGATAACAGGACTATTTATATGGATGAATTATTTGATTTAATTAAAAGTTATTTTTTAAAAGAATTTAAAAATAGAAACAGCAAACATCGTAATGATTTAAGTGAGTATATATTGGATTACTTAGATAAAACTGATGATGATTCATTTACACTAAATGTTAAAGGAATTAACAACACCTATCAAAGAATGCACACAATCAAAGGTGCTATTACTGAATCTTTTGAGAAGTTTGTAAAACCTTTAGAGTTTAAAAGTAATTTAAATGTTTTAGATATTTGTAGTGGTTTAGGTTATAATTCAGCAGCTTTAATTCAGAAATTTCTTAATAAATCAGGAAATAGTCTTAATGTTGATATGGTTGAGATTTCACCCTATATCTTAGCTATTGGATTATTAATTCCAAGTCCTATTGATTCTCACAACATTGTTAAAAGGGTTATTGAAGATAAGTTAATAGAAAATGATTTCTTATCATTGAAGTTAAATGAAACTTCAGTACCTAAGAATATAGATTTGAATCTATTTTTGGAGGATGTTAGAAGAACCATTAAGCGGCTTCCTTCAAATTACTATGATGGAATATTTTTAGATCCTTTTTCTCCTGATTTGTGCCCTGAACTTTTCACAGTTGATTTTTTTAGACAATTGAAGAGGGTTATTAAGGATGATGGGATTTTAACAAGTTATACTACATCTATTCCTGTTAAATCAGGATTAATTGAAGCAGGTTTTCATGTTGGTGTTGGTCCTATCTTTGGAAGAAAAATTGGTGGTGTAATAGCTTCTTTATCCTTATCAAAAATAAAAATAGACTTATC
>JAISZW010000221.1 GCA_031284445.1 Candidatus Methanovirga basalitermitum
GAAATTAAAAGGAATACTGTTAAAAACAACATTTACCCCACTAAAAAAGGAAAAAAAAGAAATTATAGGAATCATTGTATGATACGACGAAAAAAAATATCTGATAAAAACTAAAAAAAAGCCACCTACAGAGAAAAAAAAAACAATAACTAAGAAAAAGTATCCATATAATAATAGAAAGAATTTTTAAAATAAAACAAAATGAAATAAAGAAAAATTTTGATTTGTTATCGAAGATAAGTTAGGAAACGAAAAACAAGCTTTTCTAAGTTGCCTTTGACAACAAATCTTTGATTTTCTGTTTATTTACAAGGTGAATTTAGAAAAATCTTTGATTTCTCGTTTTTAACCTTAAAAATAAAAAAATTTTTAAAGTAAAGAATAATTAAAGGAAAAATTTCTTAAGTTGACAGCATTTCTGCCACACCATTACCTTTAAATATCTCATCAACATATACCTTAGTGTGTAGTATTTTTTGCTTTCATAGACTATTTAATATCACACATCTTTTTATTAATAATTTTGCTTATAACAATTTTATTTGATTGAATATATTATTTTTATTCATGATTTAAAAATATTAAAAGAGGAATTTATATGAAAATGTATTATGACAAGGATATAGATACAGAACTACTTGTAAATAAAACAATAGCTGTTTTAGGTTATGGTAGTCAAGGTAAAGGTCAATCAAGAAATATGGCTGATAGTGGATTAAATGTTATTCTTGGTCTTAGAGAAAATGGCAACTCATGGCAAAAAGCTATTGATGATGGTATGACTGTTAAAACTATTGAAGAAGCTGCAAAAGAAGCAGATATTATTCATTTCCTATTACCTGATGAAATTCAAGGAGAAATATATGAAAAGTCTGTTGCTCCTTACCTTGAAACTGAGAACACAGTCTCCTTCTCGCATGGATATAACATACACTTCGGATGTATAAAAGTCCCAAATGATGTTAACATAACTTTAATTGCTCCAAAAGGACCTGGTTCAATGGTTAGAAGAACATATCTTGAAGGATTTGGTATCCCTGGACTTGTGGCTGTTGAACAAGATGCTACTGGAGATGCCAAACAAATTGCTTTGTCTATGGGTAAGGCTTGTGGTTTATCAAGAGCAGGTATACTTGAGACAAGTTTTAGAGAAGAAACTGAAACTGATCTATTTGGAGAACAAGCAGTTTTATGTGGAGGGATTACTGAATTAATCAAATCTGGATTTACTACATTGGTAGAAGCAGGATATCAAAAGGAAATAGCTTACTTTGAAACCTGCCACGAGGTTAAACTGATCGTTGATTTAATATATGAGAAAGGGTTTGCTGGGATGTGGAACGATGTAAGTAATACTGCGGAATTTGGTGGTTTAAGTAGAAGAGAAAGAATTATTAACCAAAAAGCTAAAAAAGAAATGAAAAAAATTTTAAATGAAATTCAAAAAGGTAAATTTACTAAAGAATGGGTCATGGAAAACTTATCTAAACAACCTATGCTTAATAGAATGAGAATTGTTGAAAGTGAGGAAGAAATTGAAATTACTGGATCTAAACTTAGAAAGGCAGCTGGATTAGAAAAATAAATCAAAGAGTTAGATGAGATGGCTTTTGTAGGAATGGATCATGGAACAACAGGTATTTCATTTGGAATTATTCATGACGAAAATATTGAAGATGTTGAATTCTTTAAAATAGATAGAGAAGATAGCAAAATTGGTAAGGTTTCAGCTATTGAAGAACTATCAAAAAGAGTTGATCTTAAATCAATAAAGTTATTAGCAATGACTTACGGCATGGGAGATGGAATAAACTCTATTTTACCTATAAAAAAAGTTAAAAATAGAGGAATTCTCTCAATTAATGGTGCTGGGAAAGTAACTGGTGGAGGAACATCAGTTTACTTAGAAATTGAAAAATCAAATATTCCAACAGTACTCATACCTGGATTGCATAAAAACTTATCAAGCCTTGATAAAAGATTCAATGCTGCGTATTCTCATCAAGCAAGTGCTGAAAAACTTAGTATATCCTACAATGCTTACTTAACAACAAAATGGGAAAACATGATCGTCGCAGATATAAGTTCCAATAGTGTCAATATCTTAATAGAAAATGGAAAAATAAGAGGAGCTATTGATGCATGTTTAGGGGCTATGGGAATAGTTCACGGTCCAATTGACCTTGAAATGATTAGAAACATTGATGAAGGAAAATCAACTGCAAATGAATCATTTTCAAATGCAGGTGCTGTTAAAATAGCCGATGTAGATGGTAATGTTGCTTTTTTAAAGGATAAGGTTCTTGAAAAATACAAAAAAAATGATCCTAAAGGAGTCTTAGCTATTGAAACATTGGCAATGACTGTTGCAATGGAGATATACTCACTTACAGGAATATCTAACAAGAAAATAGACGGGATTTGTTTAACTGGTTCATTAGGTTCTATGAAAACCCCATTAAACTTTGAAAATTTACTTAACAAATTCTTAAAAAACAGGTTTAATATAAAAATATTGCCAATCTCGTCAGGAGCAACTGGAAGTACTCAAATAGCTTTAGATGTTTACAATGGCAGAAAAGATGTTTTAGGAATTGATGTGAAAATTTGAACTTTAAACCTAATTAACAGGGACATATAAATGAAAAAGAATAATTTACAAACCAATACAAACAAAAAAAATAATTTACAAACAAAACAAAAAAAAGCAGTTAGTGTTTTATCAGGAGGATTAGATTCATTAGTTGCTACATCTTTCTATAAAGATGAATACCAGATTCATGCTATAACCTTTAACTACGGTCAAAAAAGCTTAAAAAATGAAATTAATGCATCTAAAAAGATTTGTAAGAAATTAAAGCTAAAACACACTTTCATTGATTTACAATGGTTGTCTAAGTTAGGATCATCTGCATTAACAACAGAAAATGAGCTTCCTAAAATCTCGATTAACGATCTATGCAATCAAGAAATCTGCGAAGATTCTGCAGATAAAGTTTGGGTTCCTGGACGAAACATTGTTTTTACTTCAATAGCTCTTTCATTTGCAGAGTCAGAAAATGCAGAAGCAATAATCGTTGGTTGGGACAAAGAAGAGGCAAATACTTTCCCTGATAATTCAAAAAAATTCTTAGAAAGTTTTAACAATACTATAGCTATTGGTTCTAAAAAATCTGTAGAAATCAAGTCACCACTTATTGACTTAAACAAAGATGAAATAGTTAAATTAGGATATAAAATAAATGTTCCTATGGAACTTAGCTATTCTTGTTACAGTAACAAGGAAAAACATTGTGGAATTTGTGAATCTTGTCTTAGAAGAAAATCAGGGTTTATGAGAAGTGGTATTCAAGATCCAACTGAATATTTAAAATAAAGAAAAATTTCATTTTTCTAACTTTAAAATTAAGAAATTTTTAAAATAGTTAAAAAGTCTATTTGATTATCATTAAAATATCGCCAGCATTGATAGAATCACCTTCATCTACAAATATACTTCTTACTGTTCCTTCAATTTCTGATTCAATATCGTTTTCCATTTTCATTGCTTCAATAACAGCTAAAATATCTCCTTTTTCGACTTTATATCCTATATCAACCTTAAGTTTTAAAATCATGCCTTGCATAGTCGAAGAAACTCCACCTTCAACATCGCCCTTAGGAGATCTTTGACTTTCTTCTATATTTAAATATCCTGTTGGCATGATTTTTACATCAAAAATATCTCCATCAACCTCAACACTATAGCTTGTTGGAACATCGAATTCATTATTAGAACTAATTACTTGTTTAGGAGATAATAATTCCTCTTCTTCAACTTCTCCACTTAAGAATTTAGTGGCAATAGCTGGATAAATAGCTAAGGTTAGAATATCTTCATCTTTTCTAATAAGACCTTTTTTCTCTCCTTCAGTTTTATAATAATCATATAATGGTTCTAATAAATCAGCTGGTCTTGAATCAATAGGTTTTTCATCACCAATGACCATTTTAGCTATCTTTGGATTTATTTTAGCTGGTGGTCTTCCATAAAGTCCTTTAATATAATCTTTAACCTCATTAGAAACTATTTTATACCTTTCCCCATTTAAAACATTCATGACAGACTGTATACCTACGATTTGACTTGTTGGAGTAACAAGTGGGGGGTAACCTAAATCTTTTCTAACTCTTGGCATTTCTTCTAAAACATCCTGATATCTATCCAATGCATTCTGATCTTTTAATTGTGAAACCAGATTTGAAAGCATACCTCCAGGAAGCTGATACAACAAAACATCAGTATCAATCTTTTCAGAGATAGGATCTACTAAACCAGCATATTTTTCCCTAATATCTCCAAAATATTTTTTAATATTGTTAAGAAGCTTCAAATCCAATTTTGTATCATAAGGTGTTCCTTTAAGTGCAGCTACAATACTTTCTGTTGGTGGCTGAGATGCACCCCAAGCTAACGGTGAAATAGCAGTATCTAATATATCAACACCAGCTTCACAAGCAGTATAATAACTTATAGGTGTCATTCCACTTGTTGAATGAGAATGTAAACTTATTAAAAGGTCAGTTTCTTCTTTTAACATTTTAACTAACTTATAAATATCTGCAGGATAAGCCAATCCAGCCATATCCTTAATAGTCACTGAATCACATTCTAAATCATCCAAATCCTTAGCCATTTCAACAAAACCCTCTAAAGTATGAACAGGGCTAATTGTATAACTTATTGTCCCTTGAACATGTGCCCCCTGTGCTTTAGCTACTTTAATTGTTTTTTCCATGTTTCTAACATCATTTAAAGCATCAAATACCCTAAACACATCAACCCCGTTCTGATATGACTTTTCTACAAATTTTTCTACAATATCATCAGGATAATGTTTGTAGCCAACTAAGTTCTGGCCACGAATGAGCATTTGAAGAGGTGTATGGTTCAAATGTTCTTTAACTAATTTTAAACGTTCCCAAGGGTCTTCGTTTAGATAACGAATAGATACATCAAAAGTTGCTCCTCCCCATGCTTCTAAAGAAAAAAACCCAATCTTATCAAGCTCTTCAACAATTGGTAACATATCCCTTGTTCTCATTCTTGTAGCTATAAGGGATTGATGAGCATCTCTAAGTGCTGTTTCAGTAATTTTGGTAACTTTCATGAACTCACCTAAGCGATTAAACATTAACATCTAAACTAAATAAAAATAATCGTGTTTTATGATACTAAAAATTTCTTATTATGCTTTCTTTTAATCTTCAAATAATATAAACTTATCTATTATAATAAATGCAAATATATTGTTTTATGAATTCATTTTTATAAATATTCAACATATATTAATGGACATTTGACGATTTTGTTAATTATATATTTTTAAATAAAGGTAAAACAGCAATTTTGGAGATTGATGAGTATTTTAGCGAAAAATCAGGTGATTGTGAAATACCTATAAATAAACAAGAATTATCTAAGCAAAGGTCTTATTTAAATCCAGCTATTTTTAAAGATACTGATAAATATGCTCTTAAAGATATTTATTCATTGTATGATAATTTTTAAAATGATTTTAAAGGGTATAGTGTTTTTGCTATTGATGGCTCCCAAACAGATTTCTCAAATACAGATGCTCAAGAGAAGAATTTGATGTTGATTTTAAAGCATTAGAAAAAAACAAAAAGCCCCAAAGCAAGAATATCAGCACTATCAGATGCTAAAATGAGTTAATAATAGATTCTACGATTTCATCATTATCAATTGGAGAATAAAAAGTAGCATTTCAAACATTTAAAAATAATCACACATATTAAACCTTGAAAAATCAATCACAATTTTTAACAGACTTTATACCTATAGCAAGATTTTTATACAACAATTAAAGAAAATATAGTAAATTTATATTCGGATTGAAAGAAAATACCTATAAAAAAGGAAGAAAAAACATGAAATCCGATGATGAATATGTTGAAATTAAATTAAACAGTATTAGGATAAAGAATATTAAAAATAAAGAGTTAAAAGAAAAAGCAAATCAAATGAGTCAGCTAAATTTAGGAATCGTTAATATGAAACTAAAAACAAGTAAAATAGAAACCCTAATAACCAATATTCCACAAGAATTAGCATCACCCACAGAATTAAAAAAAATCATACGGGAAAAGATGGCAAATAGAGAAAGAATATGATGTCTTAAAGAATAAAATCCATATAGAAAACTTTTCAGGAAAAAGACGAATAATCATAGAAAAAGACTTCTATTCACAAATACTCCACATAATATCCATTAAAATAAGATGCAATCAAAAAAATAAAGAAATATAAAAACTGTGAATTATGAATATAAAATAAATATGAATTTATTGGCTGGGAAATTAAAATAAATACTGTTTAAGATAATATTCACTCCTGAAAAATGAAAGAAAGAAATTATGAAAGGCATTGTACGATATGGTGAAAAAATATTTAATGAAAACTAAAGAAAATCTATTCACAGAGCGAAATAGAACAACAGCGAAGAAAAAATATAAATATAATAATAGGAAGAATTTTTAAAAGAAAACAATTTGAATGAAGAATAATTAGAGGAAAAATTCCTTAAGTTGACAGCATTGTTATCAAATAGAAATATTTAAATACTAACAAAATCTATTGATTATATATGGGTTTAGTGGGACTTTAAAAATTATTTTCTTAATAATGGATTCTTATAATAAATATTAGAAGCCCAATGCCATCAAATTAAGCTATAGCAGATATTTTTTTGGTTTAGAAAAAATCAATAATTATTATCGCGAATAATTTAGGAAAATCTATGATTTCCCGTTTATTGCAAAGTTTTAGAAAAAATTAATGTTTATTTTATAAATTAGTGAAATTTTTATTAATTTTTTGGTTGTGTAAAAACGAAATGGTTTTTGGAGATTTTAATTTTCTGATTTCACCCCCATGAAAAATTAGATCATATACGTTGAATTGATCTTTTTGGCTTAGTTTTTTAATTTTTCATTTGGAAAAAACCATTCTAATTTTATAATACTAATTTTTGCATGAAAACCATGACTCATTTCCTTAAGTTGACATTGGTAGAGTTATAGTGTTTTACCAAACTTTTTTAACATTTGATTAAGTTATTTTAAAATCATTTCCATGTCTTTAAATCTTAATTTGAAAGGTTTCATAAGTTATGAATATGATGATATGTTGTAAAAGTTGATTAAAGTACTATATTAACTGGAAAAATTTATTTTAATAAATTGAAATTTTAGAAAAACTCCACAAAAAATAGTTTTAATAACATGTTGCGAGTTCAGAAAGAAGTTGAATTAACAATAGAAATTCCTTTGATTCAGGGTAACAAAAGCGATATAATAAAACGATTATATATTCAAGGATTCACACTTGATGATGTTAATAGTTGTGTAAATACTTCTAATGATAAAAAATGGTGTGATAAATGTGTGAAATGTAAAAGTATTCAAGAAGCTATCTAATATTAATGGGAAATTAGAATAACAAGAAAATCAGGTGCATACATATGAATAAAACTAATAAATATATAGATAATATACGATTTGATAAGTCTATTGATTATGTTGCTAATAATTATGATTTTATTAGACCTGATTTTGATAATATATGTAAATGCAATAACATTATAGTATTACATTCTGGAGGTATTGATAGCACAAGTTCTATTCTGTCTTTAGCTGATAATTTCCCTCATGATAATATTTTATCCCTTGGGTATCAATATAATCAGCCTGATAAAGATGAATTAATATTTGCTGATAAAATTTGTGCTAAAGAAGCTATAGAAAGAAAAACTTCAGATTTAACATGTTTAGAAGAAATAATGAATATCACAAAGAAACTATCTAATAAAGATATGAATAATGAAGCTGAAGTATATAATAGAAATATTATATATGCGATGAATAATGATTATGTTGTTTTATGTATAGGTAAAGGAGATGAAGATTATCCTGGTGCGAATCCTGCTATGATTAGTAAAATTAATGAAGTTATTAAAATGACTAATAGTAAACTTTGTGAAGCATATACACCTTTAACAGAAGTTACAAAATGGATAGTATCTTAAATATTTATAAGCATGGGTATACATTAGATGATATTAGTAGTTGCACGGTACAAGGTTACAATTTGTGTGTGAATGTAATGCATGTAAACATGTATATAATGCTTTAATGAATATAAATAATAAAGAATTTGATTTAAAAAATAATAAAAAAAGGAGATTACAAATATGGGTATTGCAGATTTATTTAAAAAATTTACACCCTCCATATTATTATTCCATTATCCCCAGACATATAATAACCTTTAGGTTACTTTTTATTATCAAATTATTTCATTATCATGGTTCTAGTGTGATTTATCAGTTGGATTTTTCACACCCCCAATTATTCCATAATTTTCTAATAACCAATAAAGAGTAACAATTAGGATAATCATGACAACCACAGAAATACCACCAGAAATGGATAAGGTATATGAAAATGCTAAAAAAACGATTGAAAGTAGTGAAGATATAAAAATATATAGTCATAATGATTGTGATGGAATATCTGCAGGTTCAATATTATCCATAACCTTAGATCACTTAAATAAAGATCATGAAGTGGAATTCATTAGTTTAGATAAGCTTGATGATCTAAAAATAGAACATGAACTAACAATTTTCTCAGATTTAGGTTCTGGGCAAAGGATTGATAATTCAGCTAAAAATTCTTCAAAAATTATCATACTTGATCATCATCCACCAATAAGAGATTTAAACTATAAAAATGAGGTGAATTATGATCTAAATGAAATAAATCCTCTACATTACGATATTGATGGTTCTCATTATGTTTCTGGTGGAGGACTAAGCTATTTCTTAGCTAAAAAGTTTGGTTTTAATAGTCTAAGCTGGATAGGTGTTTTATCTGCCGTTGGAGATATGCAAAACTCAAGAACAGGCAAACTAGAAGGATTGAACTCAATAATTCTTCAGGATGCTATCCGTAAAGGGAATATTAAAGTAGTAAACGATCTTTCTTTCTATGGAAAACAAACAAGGCCATTGTTTGTTGCTTTATCTTATTTTAGTGATGTTGAACTTCCAATTACTAACAATACAACGGAAGCAATTGCTTTAATGAAAGATTTAGGGATTGAAAGAAAAAATGATGGGATATTTCGTACTTTAAGTGATCTAACAAACGAAGAAAAAAGCAGATTATTTTCCGAACTTGTTAAAATGTTATCAAGGGTAGTTCCAGATAGATATGTTAAACATGTTCCAAAACTTGTGGCAGCCGACTCATACGAATTTCTAAATGAGGAGAATAAAACCTTCCTAAGAGATGTATCAGAATTTTCAACAGCTATTAATGCTTGTAGTCGTAATAACAGAGAAGATATTGCATTAAAAATACTTAAAGGAGATAGAATGGAATCATTAGATGAAATGGAAGCTATTTTAAAGGATCATAAGATTTATTTAGCTCAAACTATTCACAAAATTGAAGAAAAAGATCTTATAATAGAAAAAGAGAATATCCAATACTTTGATGGTACTGGAATTAAAACGAATATTGTTGGAACAATAGCTGGTATGATTCTTAGCCAAGGGAATTGGAAAAAGCCGATATTAGGATTTACACAAGTAGATGAGGAAAATGAAAATTTAAAGGTTTCTCTCAGATGTTCAAAACTTTTAGCTTATGACGGAATACATTTTGGAAATATAATTAGAGAAATAGCCGAGTCAGTTGGTGGAGAAGGAGGAGGTCACTCAGTTGCTTGTGGAGCATACATACCATTAAACAAAAGAGAAAAATTTTTAGAAACCTTTAATCAAAGGCTTAATGGTTTAATAATTAATGATTAATGTAAAATTATGGATGTGATAAAAATGAAAGTTAAATATAGAGGAGAAATGACTAAGTTTCAAATATTATATGAAATATCTAAAAGAGAACCACATCTTCGTCAAAAAGATATATCTGAACGTCTTGGCATAACAATTCAAGCAATCTCAGAACAAATAAAATCATTGATTGAAGAAGGTTATCTTGCAACTGCAGATGGAAAATCTCCATATTCACTTACTTTAGAAGGGATTGATAAGGTTAAAGAAGAGGTATATGAACTCAGTAAATATACTAATGAGGTTTTAAAGAGTATTGATTATTATAAATCTATATGGCCAGCATTAGCTTCTGAAAATTTAAAGACAGGAGATGAAGTAGGAATTTTCATGGATAACGGAATTCTTCGGGCTATAAAAAAAGAAAAAAGTGCAAATGCAGTAACTTTAACAGATGCAATTAAAGATGAAGATGTTGCATTGAAGGATCTTACTGGAACAATCGATATAGAAGAGGGACATGTTGTTGTAATATCTATTCCTAATACAAGAGAAGGAGGATCAAAAACAGCAAATTTAGATTTAATAAAAGATATTCATGACTCAGGACTTAGAAATTGGAATATTAATAAAAAATTTGATAGAGTCGGTGTTTTAGGGACAGTAGCATATGGTTTATGTTTAAAATTAGCAATTTCAATTGATATTGAATTCGTTGTTACTGATTCAGCTATTGAAGCAGTAGAAAAAGGTTTAAATGTTTTGATATTTGCAGCAGGGAAAATGGCAAAGCATGTATTTAGAAAATTAGAAGATAATGATATTAACTGCCATTTTTTAGACGGTCATCAAAAATAAAATGAAAATTTTCTAACATTTAATAGTCTTCAAACGATCAAGGGCCTCTTCAATGTTTTCATAGGAGTTAGCATAAGAAATTCTTATGTTGTTCCTAGAAGACTCTCCAAAACCTCTTCCTGGAACTAATACAACCCCAGATTTCAATGCTCTCATTACGTAATCCATAGCATTTTCAATTTTTGGGAAAACATAAAATGCTCCTTGAGAATTACTATACTCTAAACCCAAATCATCTAATCCACTTAAAATAAGGTCTTTTCTTCTTTTAAATTCTTTTACCAAATTTTCAACATATTCATTAGAGTTTTTTAATGCTTCATAAGCACCTGTTTGAGAAATAGAACTTACACAAGCTGTATTATATTGGTGAACCTTCAATATCTCATCAATTACATTGGTTTGACCTGCCATATATCCAATTCTAAATCCAGTCATAGAATAAGCTTTTGAAAACCCATTGATTAGAAGAGTATTTTCACTAAATTGGGCTGGTGAATAATGTTTTGCATCATAAATTATTTTTTCATATATTTCATCACTAATTATAATGAAATCATGATCAATAGACAAGTCACAAATAGCCTTAATGTTTTCTTTATCCATAACAGCGCCTGTTGGGTTAGAAGGAGAATTTAGTATAACTCCTTTTGTTTTTGAATTTATTTTATCCTGAACATCAACATATTCCATTTTATAATCATTATCAAAAGATGTTTTAATTGGAATCGGTTTTGCTTCAGCCAAATCAACACATGCCCTATAAGATAAGAAACCAGGATCAGGAATTAAGACCTCATCATCTTTATTAAATAATCCTTGTGATGCTATGTATAATGCTTCACTTGCTCCTGTAGTAACCATAATAGAGCTTGAATCAAGATTCACAGAATTATCTTTTCTAAGTTTCTTAGATATTTCTTCTCTAAGTTCTATACATCCAATATTAGATGTATAATGAGTAAATCCATTTTCAATACAATTGATGACAGTTTTTTTAACATTTTCAGGTATATCAAAGTCAGGTTCCCCCAGTCCTAAGTTAATATCATTTTCACCACTCGCCTCAAACATCTTCCTAACATCAGATAAATCCACTTTTCCAAGTCTATCAGCCATTCGTATCATGATTTTACCGTTTATTTATTAACTTATATTTAATTTAGTATGTTCTTTTGCAAATAAACAATTTGATATTTTAGCAGTCAATGATGTTTTAGTTATAGTACTTTACTCAACTTTTGGTAGTGACCCTTTTAACTACTGATGTTTTTGTGTATATGGAATGTTAATAGTTATTTTAAAGATCATATATGGTCAGTTTCTTGCAACATCATTGGTGTTACTTTATCATATTTTCTCCAGATTTTACCTTTTACGATTAAAATTGAGTTTTTTAAGAAGTATGTGGTAAGTGAGATTATGTGTTACCATCTGCAAAGTTAAATGATATTGTAACCATTCGTCTTCTTTTAGAGAAAAATATTGTTTTTCTTGGACATATGTCCATAGTTCATCAAGTTCAACTTTATCAACATATATTTCTTTCATTAAAACTTTGTTAATTTCTTCATAATGTTCTGCTGAAACTTGTAAACCATCTACGTACAGTATCAACTTTAACTTCTAAAACTTCTGCTACTGATCTAAGATTCATGCCTTTTAAAAGCATTTTTAAGAAGAAAAACAATCTCTTTTCGTCAACACCTTTGGTTCTTAAGTTATG
>JAISZW010000229.1 GCA_031284445.1 Candidatus Methanovirga basalitermitum
AATGCTGTCAACTTAAGGATTTTTGATTAAAATTTCTATTTAAAATCTTGTTTATCCAAGCTTTATTCTTAATTTCAATCAAAGTTTAAAAAAATAATTTTCTTAAGTTGACAGCATTGCAATTTTTCCAAATAACTCCACACTTTTTTACACCATCTATTTAAATTATCATGCTCTATTAAATAATCATCATTAAGACTTTATTTTTGGTATCTCGGTTTAATTATCCCAAAAAGAGATAGCAAATGCTTCATTTAAGGGGCTATAATTATTTTTTAAGCTTTTTTATCAGGTTTTGATTAAATCCGAAATCTTTATATTATAGGTGACAAATATGATATACTATGCTACCAATGTTTTGATAGCAAATCATGAGAATATTTCTAGGTTAATAGAAATTCTCGTGCGACAGGATAAGGTCTCTATTCTTCACTAATTAGTGAAATAAAATAATTTAATTTATTAAATATTTCAATCCCAGTTGTGTGGGATTCTTGCCAGAAACTCTTAACTAAGTAATTGGTTAAGGTTGCCTAACGGAAATGTCTAATTAATCACATAGTATCCACGTGATTAAGGCTAGAGAAAATGAGATAGTTAACGATAAGTGAACAATTTTATAAGCATCGTAACTATTAGCAATAGGTGGGATACTAGGTTACTATTGTCTTGGCAGAGGAAATAAGTACTGAGAATATACTTATTAGTCCACAACCCATATAATTTGTCGGTTTAACGATTGAGCCTACATTATTCGTGACGAGAAAAGATTAATCTGATAAGTCTTGAAGTCCTTAAAATAAAATAAAATTGTTTTTTTTTTTAGGTAGATTTGATTGTAAATGATAGCTAATACTTCGAAATAGAGGATATTGAAGTAAGCGAATGCCGTTAATAATCGTGGTAACAAAGTCAGAAGAAGTAGTAACTGTGAACGGATATCATTCTATTTTGGGTGGAATAGAAATATTGCTGAATTTCAATTGATGTAGGAAGATGAATTATAAAACGAAAAGCAAATTATCAAAAGGATGCTGGGTTAGAAGATGAACACTCCAAATAAACTTATTCTGGAGTCCTCAACCACATACACTACTATTTTCAACCTTATATGTTGAAAAAGTATGTAGATAAATTACAAAAGAAGATATATCATGGCAATAGTGTAGAAAAAATCTTGGAAGTTAAAAATTTTTTTTAACAAACGACGACTTTAACACTAAATGATGAAAGTATGCTTTAGCGGTTTGTCATGGAAGTGACACGAGCCGTTCTTAGGAGAGAAACCTCTGATTTCATCCGACGATAATTATTACTTTTATCATCTTTATTTATTAAAATAATTATTATAAATTAAATAACAATTAATAATTTTCTTAACTTAACAGCATGGGGGATGTGATATTATGAGTGATATTATGAATATTTTACTTGTTTCTGATGAGAATTATGCCATACTATCAACTGTATTGATGACTTCGATTTTAGAAAATAGTTCTAATGATTTTGATGAAATAAATATATTTTTACTTAATAATAACATTACAGAGAATAGTTTAGAGAAGATTAAGTCATTAAAAACTAAGTATGAAAAATTAAAACTGCATATTATTAATAAATCTTTAATTGAGGAAAAATTGATTAATATCAAAGATGAACTGCCTACTAAAAATTTATCTTATTTTTATAGGCTTTTCATGACACAAATCTTACCTGATGATATTGAAAAGATTTTATATATGGATTCAGATATTATTGTAGATAGTAGTTTGGTGGATTTATATAATGAAGATATTGATAATGTTTATTGTGCTGGCATTATAGATATTAATGAAGTAGTTTTTAAAGAATTGTTGGGTATGAAGAGGGAAGATTATTATATCAATAGTGGAGTTTTATTAGTTAATTTTCAAAAATGGCTAAAGGAGGATATTACGGGTCAATCAATTGATTTTATTAATTCTACCAGATCTAAGGAATTGTTATACGATCAACATATTATTAATTACATCTTAAAAAATAATATAAAAATTTTAGAGCCAAAATTTAATGTTTTAACTCATATGTTTACTTTAAACTATGAGAGGTTTATGAGTGTTTTCAGAATTAGAGATGGAGTATTCACTAAAAAAGAATATCTTGAAGCACAATCTAATCCATCTGTTATTCATTATATTGGCTCTCCTTGGAGAAGACCTTGGGAATTAGATTGTAAACATCCTAAACAGGATTTGTTTTTCAAGTATAAGGATATTTCTCCATATTCTAGCCATGAAATTAAATATAAATCATTAGATAGGAAAACTATGATAAAATCAGCTATTGTTCGATTCGTTTTTACATATTTTCCTGTAAAGTTAGCTTCCTATATGAATAAAAAAAATATCTTAAACTTACGATGGTTTGTGACCTAAAATACTAACACTATCATTAATAATTAATCCATAGTAGTTCAATAGCACATTATAAAGCAGGACAGGAAATTAGATGAGAGAAAAATAATGTATAAAATTACGGTTGTTGGTGGAGATGGAATAGGACCTGAAGTTATGAAAGGGGCAATAGCTACCTTAGAATCATTGGATATAAATTTTGATTTCCTTGAAATGGAGGCTGGATATGAATGTTTTAAAAGAAATGGAACAACTATTCCAGAAGAAACAATTAAATCAGCAAAAAAAAGTCATGCTACACTATTTGGAGCAATAACCACACTTGATAATGAAAAAAGTCCTATCATAGCTTTAAGGAAAAGTTTAGATGTTTATGCGAATTTAAGACCAATAAAATCATTTGAGGGGATTAATTGTTTGTATCCTAATTTAGATTTTTATATAGTTCGCGAAAATACTGAAGGGTTATATTCTGAAATTGAATATTACAGTAGAGATGAGAAGGTTGCGGTAGCTCATAGAGTGGTTAGTAAAAAATCAAGCAGAAAAATCATTGATTTCACATTTAAACAGGTAACTACAAATGAAAGAGAAAAAGTTACTTGTGTTCATAAAGCAAATGTATTAAAAAAATCGGATGGGATTTTTAGAGAAATTTTTTATGAAATAGCTAAAAGTTATCCGAATATAAAGATTGAGGATTATTATGTTGATGCTATGGCATTGTATCTTATTCAAAAACCAGAAACTTTTGATTATATTGTGACCACGAATCTTTTTGGAGATATTTTATCTGATGAAGCTGCAGGACTTGTAGGTGGTTTAGGTCTTGCTCCATCAGGTAATATTGGGGATAAATATGGATTATTTGAACCAGTGCATGGTTCTGCACCTGATATAGCTGGAAAAAACATTTCAAATCCGATAGCTATGATACTTTCAGCTGGAATGATGTTAGATTTTTTAGATGAAAGATATCATGCTAATAAAATAAGAATAGCTATTGAAAACACTTTAAAAAGGAAAAAAATAGCTACTCCTGATTTAGGAGGTAATGATAAGACAATAGATCTTGTAAATGCTGTTATCAATGAATTAAAAGATTTATGAATTATATATTACGATTCCAATTGATAGTAATACTCTTCTATTTAATAGAGGGTGTAAAAAAGTGTGGAGTTTTTTTGATTTTTGAAAAAAATTGAAAATCCTTCAAATCCTTTAATTTACTATAATATCATCCATAAGAAATGCATATTCAAAAAATATATCA
>JAISZW010000232.1 GCA_031284445.1 Candidatus Methanovirga basalitermitum
AATGCTGTCAACTTAAGGATTTTTGATTAAAATTTCTATTTTGAATCTTACTTATTCAGACTCTATTTTTAATTTCAATCAAAGTTTAAAAAAATAATTTTCTTAAGTTGACAGCAATGTTTATATATAAGAATTATATAAATATATGATTGTGAATTTCATAAACCTATAATTTTCATAAAATCTTATTATATGACTCAAATTATGAGGTTCACATAGAAACTCTCACAGAAAGTAAGATGGAAATTATCTTCTTCTTAGGTGAGGGATTATAAATCTTGATTGGAGATGAAAATATGAGTAAAATTAAAATATCTAAAAATTCAAGTTCTAATAAGCCTGAATTAGTTGATATATATAATCAAAGAGTATTGAATCGTAATATTGCTAAAGCCTTGATGGTAAGTCTTTGTTGCTGTTCATGTTGTTGTACTATTGATTAAATTCTATCTTTTCTTTCTTTTTTTTAGGTGAGCATATATATGGGAATGTCTTAATACTAACATGACAGTTGATACTCAAAGTAAACACACTAAATATATTGTAAACTGGAGTATTAACTATGATGACTAATACAAGCACAAAATGTGTGTTAAAAGTAAGAAGAGGATGAGATTATGATTAAAACAAGTCAAAGACAAAAAAAATAATTATTGTAAGAATACTCATACTCTGGAGAATATCTATTTAACATATCAACTTGATAAAATTAAGACTAATATCGAATGGAGAAGAAAGAACACATGACTATATCCTTGAAGAGCAATTAACAGCATCATCAAGAACAATAGAAGTATTAGGGAGTAGTTACAATTATAATATCGTTGATAATTAAATAAAAACAAATAAAAATATAATGGAAAATTCTTTAAGTTGACAGAGTTGATTCTTTTTGCATATGATGTAGGTGAGAAAATTGAAAGATGATCATACTGCTGAAAAAGGAAAAAATATTTTTTTATCAAAAGCACTTGAAGATAGACTTAATGATGTGTTGGTTTATAATTCTATAATAGAAACTCCTTTATCGAAAATAAACTCAATAATGATAAAAGATATTGATGATATTGGTTTACAATATTTGCTAAATTATCAAACACAAAGAGAGGGTGATTTATTAAATGCGTTATCATATTCTACCACTTTGTTTCCTTATATAAATGAAATGGAGCCATATAGAGAATCTAAAAATGGAATTTCATTAGAATATGATGATTATAAATCAGAATTAAGTGAACTATTAAATAAAAGAAGAAGTATTAGAGATTTTTCTGGTGATGAAGTTTCTTTTAAAGTAATTAGTAATATTCTTTTGAATGCTGGTAATATACATAAAATAGGAGACTTTTTTTTTAGAAATATAGCCTCTGGTGGGGGATTTTACCCTATAGATATTTATTTTTATGCTAATAATGTTGAAAATTTAGAACAAAATATTTACAAGTTTAATCCTATGAATAAAAACCTTGAAATTATTAATTCTGATTCTGCAAAAAGTATAAACTCTATTTTCAGTAGTCAGAGTTCAATTCAATTTGAAAAAGCAGCAGGAATTATATTTTTTGTTTTTGATTATATTAAACCTTTCCAAAAATATGGGGATTTTTCTTTGTCTTTTGGGTTTATAGAAGTTGGAATGATATCTCAAACAATACATTTATTAAGTACACTTTATGGGGTTGGTGTTTGTGATATTGGTGGATTTGATAAGCCTTCTTGCGAAAGTTTATTGAAAGTCGATGGTTTAAATAAACATGTGATTCATGCCATGGTATTAGGAAGTATTTAATGATTAAATTATATAATGATTCAGATATTTTCATTGATCTTGAAAGTAGAAAAATAATAGTTAAAAGAGGATATTGGAATTTTGATCAAACTACACTTGATTTTTCTGATTTAGATGAAAATGAGTCAAACAATCTGATAGAAATATTTAAAATTTTAAAAAATAAGAAAAAAATTAATAAAAACAAAATTAAAGCATATAAATCCGAATTTGATCATTTGATTGCTGAAAAGTTTGTATGTGATGAAGATGATGAGACAAAACTGAGTGAAAATAATGTATTATTTATCACGGATTTATCTGATCTCGTTTCTATGAAATTTAATAAATATGATAACATTTTTATTAAATCTATTGATGATTTTAATACTATTTACTTCAATGACTTAGATAGTTTGACTCAAAATCCGATTCTAATTAATAAAACACGAAATAAATTAAAGAATTATATTAAACAAGGAGATATAACTTGTATTTTTGTTGTTTTGAGTAGAGTAAGAAATGATTTTTGTAATATGATAAATCATTTACTTGATGAGAAAATAGTTTATAGTTTTATTGATAATGAATACATGTATCTTTTTGGCACTAATAAGAAATATACTGGTTGTTATTCCTGTTTTTCTAAAAGAATGGATGCTAAAATGAAAGAAGAACAAAATCGATATCCTGCTGAAAAAAACATGCATGAAAATGAATTTCAGGATGATACTTATCTTTTAGATTTTATTTTTGCTTTAATTGAATATAATTATGTAGAATATACAAAAAATGGTTTATTACCTATAATGGGACGGTTATGTTCTATATTTGTTAAAAATTTAGAAATTAAATACGAAAATCTATTAAGATCAGTTTTTTGTGATGAATGCGGTTATGTATCTCTCATGGAAAATAGAGAAAGAAATTTACAATTAAAAAACTTTTTGAGGGATTTGTGATGATTCAGAGCCTTTCAACTTTCAAAGGGATATATAGTTTTTTTAAAGGAATATCTGGGGATCATTGTGGTATGGTAAATAGCAAGATTCGTCAGACTTCAATTGTAGATCCAGACTTAAATTTCTTTATAATGGAAGTTGATTTTCCAAATTATGGAAGGTTATTGGATATTCCTCAAGCTCATTTTTATGCTGGAGGTTATGGGACTTCAAGAGAAGATGCTCTTATTAGATTAATTGGAGAAATAATTGAGAGATATTCTGGGATATATAACTATCAATTATTAAAGAATAAAATTATTTTTAGTAGTTATGACGAATTAATTGAAAAAAATGTTAAAGTCATGGATTTGAAATTTTTAAATATTCCTGATGAAGATAAAATTCAGCTTGCTATAAATAATAGAATCCATGCAATGGCAATGAAAAATATAAAACCTGAAGATCTTATTGGGGATATAAATTCTGATGATGTTATTGGATGGTTTAAAATGTTTGACATTTATAAATCAGAAAATTTTTATGTTCCTGCACAGCTTTTTTTCATGGGTTATTTGAATGATAAAAAAATGTTAGAACCTACTAATTTCTTTTCTATCAGTACAGGAACTGCTTCACATAGAAGCTATGAAAATGCTTTGACAAGTGCCTTAGTCGAATACTTACAAAGTGATTCTTTAATGCTTTTTTGGTATGCGAAGAATGTTAAGGCACCAAAGGTTATTTTAGATGCTGAGACTGAACAATTTCTTAAAGAAAATAAGTTAATTCCACAAGATAAAGATATTCTGGTTTTGGATCTTACAATTGACAAACCTTTTACTATTTTGGGTGTTTTCATTATTGGTGATGAATATCCTAAAGTTTCTTTTGGAATTCATGGTGATTCAAATCCTCAATTTGCATTATACAGAGGATTAATGGAAGCATTAAGTATTTATAATGCTAATTTTATTAGATCTTTTTATGAAGACAAATTTTTTGAATTAAGTTTCGATAAAGACAATAACTTCTTAGAATTAGATTCAAATGTTTTATATTGGGCTAATAGTTTAGACACAGAGAAAAAAGAAGATTTTTTGAAAAGTAAAATAAAAGGTGAAAAAAGTTTTGAATCATTAACTTCACTTTCCTCAAAGAAATTATTGCCTTCAATTTTAGATTATCTTAAGAGAAATAATTTTAATGTAGGTGTGTATGATATAACTTGTCCTGAAGTTGGTTTAAATAATTGGTATGTTCTAAGAACAATTATTCCAGAATTATTACCTATAATGATACCTGGTGTTCCATATTCGAGACATCCTCGTTTTTTAAAATATGGAAGCTGTAATTATGTATTGCCTCATCCGTTACCCTAAATATTTAAAATTGTTGGAGATAGTAGTAGGAGAATAACTTAAAAATATTTTTTATCAAGATAAAATGGTTCATTTAAATTATCTAATTAAATACATGATCATAATTGTGTTATAATTTCTTGCTTTTAAGAAAGTACCTAGTTTTTAAAGATTAAAAATAATAGTGTGAATATATGTGCAATAAAAGTATTTTAGAAAGCTTTGATGAAATAGTGAAAGATTTTCCAGACAAGTTAGCAGTTAAATTTGAAGAAAAACAAAGTTTAACTTATGGAGAACTAGATAAGCTAATAAATAAAATAGTGTTTTTATTAGAGAAGAAAGTGGAGTTTATTGATCATCAAGCTTTTAATAATGATACAGATCATTTAAAGCCAATAGTTCCAATTTTTATTGCGAAATCTGTTTATTCTGTTGCTTCTATCTTTGCAATTTTAAAGATTGGTTGTGCTTTTGTTTTTATTGAAAAAAACACTCCTAAAAAAAGATTAAAATATTTACTAAAACAAATTAATGCAAGTGTAATGATTGATGATGATTTTATAACTGAATTAGAAAACTTAGATAAAATATCTAAAAACCCAATAAATAAAAGAAGATATATAAAAAATAATGATTTGGCTATGATTTGTTTCACTTCTGGCTCAACAGGTTCACCTAAGGGTGTAATGATTAACATGGAACAACTTCAGTATAGTGTAAATGCTTTCTCAGAAGAAGTATTTAATACCTATTCTGCTAAACATTTTTTATATATTTCTGAATTTTATTTTTTTACAGGACCAAAGTTTGCTTTATCTGCAATAAAAAATAAAGTAAGTTTTTACATAGTTTCTGATAACAGTATTCAGAATACTGAGTCTTTTGTAAAATATATAAAACAGAACAAGATTGATATTTCTTTTTTCCCTCCTCAATTTACAAAAATTTTCCTACAATATGCTGATGGTGTTCTTAAAACAATTATAACGGGTGGAGATAAAGTAAGTAATATACATTCAGATAAAACAACAATTTTGAACATATATGGAACAACCGAGACGCTTGGTTCCATCATATCCTTTAAAATCGATAAAATTTATAGAGATACTCCAATTGGAAAACCTTTAAGTGGAGTTGATGTTTATCTTTTGGATGAAAATCTCAAAGATGTGAGAAAAGGTAATATTCATGTTGCACGGATAATAGCTTTGGGTTATTTGAATGATGAGAAACTAACACGAGAAAAATTCATACCTAACCCATACTCAAAATCAGATAACGATAAAATCTTGTATAAAACTGATGATTTAGCATACCTAAATAGTGATGATGATTTAGTTTACCTTCAAAGAAAGGGTTTCATGATAAATGCCCATGGTTATCGTGTTGAGCCAACAGAAGTGGAGGATGCTATAAATTCAATCAAAGGAATAAAAGAAAGTGTAGTTGCTGGTTTTGATGTATCCAATTTAACAAAAATAGATAATGACACAATAATATATGCAGGAATAATAACAGAAAAGAAATACTCTCAAATAAATACTAATAAGATAAAAAAGGAACTATCCAACTTAATCCCATCTTACATGATCCCATTGGTTATAGAAAAAATAGATTCCATACCATTAAATCGCAGAGGGAAAATAGATAGAAAAAACATAGTCCCCATGAACATAGAAGAAATTTACTTAAACAATACAGATGATAAAATTGGAGAACAAGAAAATGATATTAGTATAGTAGAGGAGGAATTACTAACAATATTAAAAAACATAGTTCTTCTCACTAATCTCTCAACAAACACAGATCTTGTAAGTATTGGTTTGCATTCAATACTACAAATAGAATTTGCAAAACAAATTTATCAAAAGTATTCAATAGACATCCTAGAAAATAATCTATTAAAAGATGAAAACTTCACAATTTCAAATATCGCTAAATTAATAAAAAATAATGAAGAAAATGAATTAATTGTAAACTATAAAAAAGAGAAAGATGATTATTATCCTTTAAAGAAAAATCAATTAGGCATATATTTAGAACAAATAAAAAAACAAACAATAGAATACAACATCCCCATACTAATCAAAATTCAAAAAAGCATTGATATTAGAGATTTAATAGAGAAACTATTTTACTTTCATCCCTACCTAAACAGCACCATCAAAAACAAAAACGATAAAATACTCCTAAAAAGAAGAAAAAATAATATTAGAGTAGAGACTATTTCTATTAATGAAGAAACTTTAGAAGATAAAATAAAGGATTTAATAAAACCATTTACTCTTGAAGATGATTCTAATCTCTACAGAATTCATGTCATAGAGACAAATGAGAATAATTATCTGTTTTTAGACATAAACCATATACTATTTGATGGTGCATCCATCCATCTTTTTATAAAAACAATGAACAAAATACTAAACAAAAACAATGAAATAAGAGTGGATGATCTTGCTTTCTATTCAAACTACCTAGAAAACAAAAAAATAAACTCAAAAAAATACAAAGAACAAGTAATTTTCTACAGAGACCTACTGAAAAATATAGATTCTGTGACTGAACTATTAGACAAAAACACAAGTAATAACCATGATGGTGATGGTAAGGTTTTAGTTTCGATTGATAAAAAGAAGATTGATCTTTTTTGTGAGGATAATAAGATCTCTGAATCTAATCTTCTATTAGCTGTTTACTTATACACAATATCTAAATACTCCTTACAAGAGGATATTCTAATTTCAACAATTGTCTCCTCAAAAACACCAATATTTGAAGATTCAGTTGGTATGTTTGCAAACACACTACCATTCCCAATAACAATAAATACCAACGATACAATAGAAGAATTCCTACAAGAGGTTAAAAACAGAACTATGAATATTAATAATAATAACCTTTATTCTGTTCTTGATTTAAAAGAAGATTATGGCTATCAAACGACTATCGCTTATAACTACAGACACAACATATTAAACACAAATAAAATAATGAATAAAGAGATCAAGGGTTTCATTGATTTTACAAGTGATAATTTCAACTATTCTTTTGATTTAATACTCAACATAGACTCAATAAATGATGAATATAGATTAGAGTTTTTACACTCCAACAAATACTCAAATGAAATAGTAAAATCTTTTACAAGTACTTATCAGAATGTTCTAGAATATATAATATCTACTGAGGATATTATGAATAAAATAAAGAATATCGAGTTTATCCCTGGAAAAGATGAAGAATTACTCTTAAATGAACTGAATAACACATACATTGATAATAATTCAGATAATAAAACAATCATTGACCTTTTTGAAGAACAAGTACAAAAAAAACCTGATTATATTGCCTTGGTTTATAAAGATACCAAGTTAACTTATCATGAGTTAAATGCGAAAGTGAATAGATTAACCAACTACCTAACAGATAATAAACTTATAGATAATTCTTCTTCTGTTTTTGTTCCTTTGGTATTTGACAGATCACTACATATGATCATTAGTATACTTTCTGTGATTAAATGTGGCTGTGCTTATGTTCCCATAAGTCCAGATAATCCAGTCGAAAGAACCAAACACATACTAAAAGATACTGAAGCAAAAATCATCTTAACAGACAACAACAGCTATGAAAGTGTAGTTAATCTATCCAAAACCTTAAATTCAGTAGATGTGGTGAATATAGAAGAATTATTCACAAACAATAAATTAGTGAATGTTTCTTCTTCTGATTTGGATGTGAAACCATCACTAAATGACTTGGTTTATCTGATTTATACATCTGGTACGACAGGTTACCCTAAAGGTGTCATGATTAAGCACAAAGGAGCCTATAATCGTCTCATATGGTTGTTGAATGAATTTAATATTAATCACAGAGACAGAATACTTCATAAAACTACCTATACTTTTGATGTGTCTTTATGGGAGATAATTCTTCCATTACTTGCTGGTGCAACTCAAATAATTGCAGAGAAAGATGGTGAAAAAGACCCAAGATATTTAATAGATCTTATGAGCGAAGAGAAGATAACTTTGGTTAATTTTGTTCCTTCAATGTTGGTTGTATTTTTACAAACCCTACAAATATATAAAAATAAGAATGATTTAGATAATCCACTACCTTACTTAAATCATATACTTATCTCTGGTGAATCATTGGATTTGAGTATTGTAAATGATTTTAAAATGTTATCTAAAAACACGAATGTATATAATATCTATGGTCCAGCAGAGGGAGGTTTAACATACTTTGACTGTAACAAGAATAATTTAACAAAAATACCAATAGGAAAGCCAATATATAATGTGACTTCCTACATTTTAGATAATAATCAAAAGTTATTACCATTTGGTGCAGTAGGAGAACTGTACATAGGTGGTGATGACCTAGCCAAAGGATACCTCAACAATGAAAAACTAACAAAAGAAAAATTCACACCCAATCCATACCAAACAAAAGAGCAGAAAGAAAACAATAATTATAATGATAGACTCTATAAGACAGGAGACCTAGTTCGACTAAACAAAGGTGGTGACCTTGAATACATTGGAAGAGTTGATCATCAGGTGAAACTTAGAGGATACAGAATAGAATTAGGTGAAATTGAAAATACCATAACAAAAATACTTAGTATAAAACAAGCAATTGTAATAGTGAACAATAATGATAAGTTGGTTGCATACTATCAAGGGGAAAAAATACCTAATCAAACAATAATAGATACATTAAGTGATTCGTTACCTGGTTATATGATTCCAGTCTTTTATGAGCATTTAGATGAAATACCTTTAAATAATTCAGGTAAAGTGGACAGGAAAAAACTGTCTATTGTAGATACAGCAAACATATTAACAAATAATAAAAAGATAATAATGCCTAAAAATAGTTTGGTGAAACAGCTTGCGGACATATTTTCAACAATATTATCCATAGATATTAAACATATATCTATAAATAGTAATTTTTTTGAGTTGGGTGGAAATTCTATACTTGCTATGGCTTTAACAAATGAAATAAGGCAAACATTAAATGAAGACATAACTGTGGCCAGTATATTTGAGAATAATACAGTAGAGAGAATAGCTAACCTTATAACAAAGAATTATTATGATATAAATTTTAAACCTGTTCGTGCTTTTAATATTGGAGATGATGATAAACCTAGGTTAATATTTATGCCTCCCGCACATGGAGGTTCAGAAGCTTATTATAAATTCTTTTCATTCTTAGATAAGTCAATTTCTTTCTATGCATTTGATAATTACAATTTAAAAAATTTTAGATCTCCTATCAGGGGTGTGGAGAATATGGCTAAGAAGTATATAGAATATTTAGAGAAAGAGAATCTTATAGAAGATGATAATTTTATTTTGGGTGGTTGGTCTTATGGTGGAGTAATTGCTTATGAAATGGCAAGACAACTAAAAAAGAAGCATAATATAAGAACAAAAAAATTATTATTGTTTGATCCATTTATTCCAGATATAGATAGCAATCAACAAAATATTGAAGACTATAAGGAAGAAATTTATGCTCAAAATAGAAAAATATTATTGCATGGTGTTGATGAGTCTTCACAACATTTTAAACCTCTCTTGGATATTCTTTATAAGAATGAGAAGATTATAAGGAATGATATGTTTGATTATGCTAAGCATGTGGTTGATTATGAAATGCTTGATATTGATAGTGTGTTTTACTCTTATAAGTACATTAAAGAGGAAGATAAGTTAAATCGATCCTATAATGGTTTTAAGGTATTATTGAAGAATATAAATGGAATAGAACTTGATGTTAGTCATGTTGATATGTTTGTTGATGATGAATCTATTTTTGAGATTATGGAATCAATAAATATCTTATATCAATCGTTTTCATGAGGTTTAATATATATTAGGAAACCTAATTTTTAGCAATACATATTGATCCAATTTTGATTATAGTTTAATACGAGGGTGTAAAAAAGTGTGGAGTTTTTTTGATTTTTGAAAAAAATTGAAAATCCTTCAAATCCTTTAATTTACTATAATATCATCCATAAGAAATGCATTATTCAAAAAATATATCA
>JAISZW010000029.1 GCA_031284445.1 Candidatus Methanovirga basalitermitum
TATTTTTTGACTGTGTGGGATTTTGATAATATTTGGAGCATGCCATTGTTTAAAATCTTTAAAAATCATAGTTTAACATTTGTAAATAATTATTTATAAAGTTTTCCATGATAACTATATCATTACTCCGATGGATATGCGAAAAAGATGTGCAAAGTGTGTCATTTTAAGAAATGGTAAATCTTTTGCCTTTATATGCCTTGTTATACAATAAACAAGATAAAATGGAATGTAGATTAAAAAATTTTTTAATAGGTTTATAGGCTCCTGAACACTTTCAACAAATACAGAAGAAGGAATAAAATATGAAATCATAGCAATAATAAGGAATAATAGCATAAGGCTAATATAGAATATTGCAAAAAAACTTTGTGCTAACAACAAAAGCTTATAAGAAAAATTGAAACCTTTATAATAATCTTTTAATCATGAATTCAAGTATTTGAAAGTCGTTAAATATTGTAATTAATGAGATTTTTATATAGTTTAAAGCTTTAAAAATTGTTTAATATTGTTTCGAGCTAATTCTTGTCTTGTTTTTCTAGAATCAATATCTTTAAATATTAAGTCCAAAAAATTATCATTTATGGTTTTCTTTATCCGTGAAGGGTGGTATCTTCATTTTATCACCAATATACTATATGAAAATGATGGTATTTTAAGTTTTTCGGTTTAAGAAGCCATTTTATTTTGTAATTGTTTGTTTTAAATTTGTACTTTTAGATTTCAAGATATTTAAAATATATTCTGGTATGAAATAAGCACGGATAATGCCTGGAAATTTATCTAATTTCTAACACTCTATATTTTCTTTCCTATACTCTTTTATTTCATTATTCAGTTTCCTGATTTCCATTCCATGTTTTTTTTTATCTCTTTGAGTTTTCATCCTTCTTGTATCATTTTTAGGTATTTTACCCTTCTATACTGTTCCTTGTTCAGTTTTAAGATCATTAATTTTTGTTTTCAAGCTGTTCATTCCTTTATTCATTTATTTTGATTTTTAGCTTGTTTTTATTCGTTATATTTGTATTATAAGCCCATAAAATTTTGTATTTTGTGAAATGATCATAATTGGTGTGGGACACCAAGATCATCAAATAAATATCTGGATAAAAGTTCAATTCATCAGTCACCATACCTTTTAAAGGCAAACCATTTAAATTTTCATTTTAAAAGTTCCTAACATACTCTTTATTAAACTCATCAGATATTACAAGTCATCTGATGATCATTTTTGTTATTATAGTCTAAAATAACTAATCTAAGATTATAATACCGTGTTAAAAAAGGCATACTCTTTCATTGTGATAAACACCGCTGGGTACTATGTTTAGTGATTCTATTTCTTTATCAATTTCTTCGAATTTTTGAAGAATTCATCTTCTTCATTATCTCGTATATGGTTTTAAAATTGTCTGTCTAGAACTTGGTTAATAGTCTTGGAATAATACTATTATTTCACCTGTTTTCTCTAAAGAGGCTTCTTGGAATTAAATTAAGTTCTAAAGTATAATATTGGTCACTAAATTGGGCAAAAAGCCATATTACTGATTTTTATGTAGTATGTTCCCTTGCAGATTGGACAAATATATTTCTGCTTCCTAACACTAAAAAGATTATTAATTGAGATTTGATTTGATCCGTTACGGTTGAATTCCACATTACACTTTGGACATTTAATATTTGGGTGAAAGTACCGAATTTCAAATTTATATCCTATTATTTCACGGAGTTGTGGGATGAATGAAGAACTTAAACTATATTTCAAATAACAGGTTTCATTTTCAACGAATAAAGAAGACTTAAATACTTCATCTAACATATTCATACATGGTGATTTTGTTGATATCATACTAAACAATATCACCATTCATACTCAATGCTGTCAACTTAAGGATTTTTGATTAAAATTTCTATTTAGAATCTTCTTTATCAAGCTTTATTTTTAATTTCAATCAAAGTTTTAAAAAAATAATTTTCTTAAGTTGACAGAGTTGATTCATACTAATAAAATTTCATCAGCAAAATTTTAGACAATCCCCCATTTAGGTGTTTATAAAATCGAAACTGAAATGATAAGTAGAACAGACAAATTTATAGTGAATGGAATAGGTTCTAAAAAAGAAAATAAAGAAGCTGTTGATACAGCATTTAATTATTTTAAATCAATAGTTCAAATATTAGTACTGGAATATCTGTTAAAAATAATGATTATCTAATGGAAATCCAAGACCTAAATTGGGTAGGTATGACTACTGTTTTAGCTTTACCTGCATTCATAGCTTTATGTTCAATAGCTTTAGAAAAACCTGTTATTCCATCAACAGCTATTTTGGGAACATTAAGTACTTGTGGAACACTCAATAAAGTGGACAATTTAGCTGATGTTTTACAAACTTGTTTAGATAACGGTGCCACTAAAGTTTTACTTCCTGCACCTTCATCAACAGATTTAAATACAGTTCCTCAAGAATTAATAAGTAAATTTAATTTAATATCTTATACTTCCCCTGAAGATGCGGTATTTAAAGCATTAGGGGGTTTAATAAAGTTTATTTATTAAATATTAAAATAATATCGATGGTGAGTTAGTGATTCCTGAAGTAATGATAATTCTTGGAAGTGGAAGTGATTTAGAAATAGCTAAAAAAACTATGGATGTTTTAGAAGAATTTCAGATTTATTATAGCTTAAAAATTGCATCAGCTCATAGAACTCATGAACTATTGAAAGATTTGGTAATTGAAGGAACAAAAAAAGGTGTTAAAGTTTTCATAGGGATAGCTGGTCTTGCAGCACACTTACCTGGTGTAATTGCCTCTTACACTTATAGACCAGTAATAGGAGTTCCAGTAGATGTAAAGTTGTCAGGACTTGATGCCTTGCTAGCATCTCTTCAAACACCATATCCTGCTTCAGTTGCCACGATTGGAATTAATCAAGGAGATAATGCTGGAATATTAGCTGTTGAGATTTTAAGCATTGATAATGAGAAAATTAAAGCTGATTTATCTAAATTAAGAAAAAATTATATTTATAAGATCCACAGTAGTGAAAAAGAGATTTTAGCCAATATAGACGGTAGTTATTTTAAAGATTTCTACAATCATAAATTAAATGGCTCTAATAATCACAATGATTTAACAAAAAAAGAAGATAAAATGCTTAGTAAGGGTTTCATGACATTAAATAGCTTGGATAATCATAATGATTTAACAAACGATAGTCCTGATGTTGTGGTTGTTTTAGATAGTTGCTCTAATATAAAGGTAGGTGAAAATCTTATAGAAATCTTAAATAAATTAGAAATAAGTCATGATTTCAAGATCATATCTTCAATATCTGATCCAATAGGGTTTGAAAACTATATTAATATCATGAAAGATGCTAAGTTGTTTGTTGGGGTTGGTGGATTATCTGCTCATCTGACAGGCTCAATTGTTGCTTTAAGTGAAAAACCAGTTGTTGGAGTGCCATGTTCTAATCAATTGAATGGCTTAGATGCTTTACTCTCAATGGTAAATATGCCACCAGGAGTTCCAGTCGCTGCTGTTGGAATGGATAGTGGAGAGAACGGAGCATTGTTAATAGTAAAGATATTGGGAATACATGATAAACGAATAGAGACAATTTTAAAAGGGGAAATAGTCAATGAAAAAGTTTTTAAATAAAATTGAAAAAGATTTTAATATTGTTGAGATTGATAAGGAAGTTTCAACTATATTTGATGCTACTAAAATCTTGAATAAATATCCACAAGATGTTGTTATTTTAAATAATCCAAGTGGATATGATATTCCAATAATCTCTGGTTTATGCAACACAAGAGAAAAGATTGCAAGAGCAATTAACTGTAAGAAAGATGAAATTATTTATAGAATAGCTGATGCAATAGAAAATCCTATTAAAATCAAGAATACATCGAATTTAAGAGGTTACATCACTACAGAACCTGATTTAAGCAAATTACCAATTTTAACTCATTTTAAAAAAGATGGTGGAGCGTATATAACGGGAGGAGTTGTAATTGCTAAAGACCCTGAAACAAATGTTTCTAATGCATCAATTCATAGAATGTTGGTTTTAAGTAAGGATAAGTTAGCTATCCGTATTGTTCCTCGTGATTTATATACTTATTTTAATAAAGCTAAAAGAATGGAAAAAAATTTGGGAATTACAATAGCTATTGGTTTAGATCCTGCAATTTTACTTGCAAGTACAAGTTCAATACCGATTAATAGCGATGAAATGGAGTTAGCAAATAATTTTAAAGAAGATGGCTTGAAATTACTCAATGTAGGAAATTTAAGAGTTCCAGAAGCAGATATAATCTTGGAAGGTAAAATACTATATAATAAAACATCTGAAGAAGGACCTTTTGTTGATTTAACAGATACCTATGATCATGTAAGAAATGAGCCAGTAATTCAACTTACAAAGATGCATATTAAAGAAGAAAATCCTTATTATCACAGCATTCTTCCAGCAGGATTTGAACATAAACTTCTTCAAGGTCTTCCTCAAGAACCAAGAATATATAAATCAGTTAAAAACACGGTTCCAACAGTTCAAAATGTTCTTTTAACAGAAGGTGGTTGTTGTTGGTTGCACGCTATAATATCCATTGAAAAACAAAACCAGGGGGATGGAAAAAATGCTCTTTTAGCTACACTTTCAGCACATCCATCACTTAAACATGCCGTTGTTGTTGATAGTGATATAGATATCTTCAATCTGCAAGATATTGAATATGCAATATCTACAAGAGTTAAAGGTGATGATGATATAATAATTATTCCTAAAGTTAGAGGTTCATCACTTGATCCTGTTGCCCTTCCCGATGGAACAACTACAAAAGTTGGTGTTGATGCAACAAAGGATATTTATCAAAAAGAAAAGTTTGAAAGAGTAAGTCTGAGTTAATAGGATTTAATTTTTTATTTATATAGTTCAATATCTAATTTTTGATTTTTAAAGGTTAGAAACGGGAAATCTTTGATTTGTTGGCAAATGCAACTTAGAAAAAATTGTTTGTTAAAAGTCGAAGACTTTTAATTTAGGAGAATTTACTCTCCGTTTTCTAAATTCACTTTGTGAATTTTAGATTTAAATAAGAACTAAAATAAAATTATCTTAAAAAAAAAATTCATATTTTGCTAAAAATTAAGGTTCGTACTATAAAGAGTATTAGAATGTCTCTTGTAATTTAATAAAAAAAATAAAAAAAAGTAGGAAAATTATCCGAATAATGCTCCTAAACCAGCTGCAGCTTCTTCCTCAGATGCTTCTTCTTCCTCTTCATCTTCCTCTTGATCAGGAGCTTTTTCCTCTGTTACAGGTGCTACAACTCCAGCTGCTGGTGCAGCTGCTAATGCTGTGGTTTCAATAGCTTCATCAATGTCAACATCTTCCAAAGCCGCTATTAAGCCTTTAATTCTCACATCACTTGCTTCAATTCCTGCTGCTTCAATTACACTTTTAACATTTTCTTCGTTAATTTCTTTATCTCCACTATGTAATAACATAGTCGCATATATGTACTCCATGTTTTCACCTTTATGATTTATTATTATATGTATTACTATTTTATGAGGGTGTAAATTTTTGTGGAGTTTTTCTAAAATTTTCAAGTTTATTTATAAATAAAAGTCAATTTTTCCTAATAACTCCTCACTTTTTTACACCCTCTATTTTATTTACAAATATAAATTGAAAATCTTAAAATTAAATTTTATCCAAAGAGAGTCCCTAAACCAGCTACTGCATCTTCTTCAGTTGATTCTTCTTCCTCTTCATCATCCTTAGGTTCTTCTTTACTAATTGTGGTATTAGTGGATGTTGCAGGAACATTTGAAAGTTTGTTCAATAATTCCTCATCTAAAGCATTTTCAACAGTATTTAACCTATATGCAATAGCTAACATTCTAGAATTAGCTAAGGATATTAATATTTCTGAAGTTTTATCAATAACAATAGCTGCACTAATAGCTAAATTCATAGTTTTACTAAATGCATTGTTAATAATTGGAGAAATATTTTCCTTTGTAGGTATAGGAGTATTAACAGATAGATTAAATGCATTTTGGAAAGCTAATTTAAGATCTTGAATGATTTTATCGATATCAACATTTAAAAGATCATATGTATATATTTCTTCATCTTCGTAAGCTGCCCTAAGATCAATTCCAACTTCCATTGGATTTATGCCCAGCCTTGTTAACACATTTGCAACATTTTTAGAAACAACATCACCTGCTTGAACAACAACCGTATCTTTAGAAACCACAATTTTCTTTTTATCAATTTTAGCAGGTACCCCTATTTGTTGAAGTTCACCAAGAAATGGACCTGGCTCAAAACCAGTATCTCCTGAAGGAACTACAATATCTACTGTGGCAACAGCACCAGCTTTAGCAGGAGCTGGAGTTTTACTATCTTCTAAAATTCTAAAGAGTTTGAAAGAATTCAAATCTGTAAAAATTACTGCAGATTGCCCTTCCATGTGAGGAGCAAGATCTGTGATATTCGTCTTACTATCAGAATTTTTAAGAGATAAATCAATTAAATTCTTCTTAGACATCTTTATTTTAGCTTTGCCTATTAAAGATTTTCTCATTTGTTGCATCTGTTTAGCTGGTATGTTCAATAAATCAACGATACCTACTACACTATGAGAGTCAATTAATGATTTAAGGTCTTTAACTTCTTCTTTCTTCCATTCAGCAACATGAGCCATCAAATCACCCTCACTACTGAACCCATACTTGTCTTAATAAACATGGATTTTATTTGACTTCTGCCTTTTTCTAAATTTTGATCTATTGTATCTAAAACAGTCTCAATATTCTCAGCTATTTTATCATCTGACATGTCTTGAGTTCCCACCAAAGTTTGAACTGTAGCTTGACTTTTAATACCAATTTTAACAGTAGATTTTAATCTTTCAATTAAAGGTTCTACTTTAACAGATGATGGTACTGGTTTAGGCATTTTTTTACGTGGCCCAAGAACAGGTCCCCAAAACCTACCTATCAAAGGCATCATATCCACTTGAGCTACGAAGAAATCATGTCGATTGGCTAATTTCTTAGCTTGCTTTCTATCTTTACCTATCTCTTCTAATCCAACTTTGTCAATGACAAGATCAATGCCAGCATTTTTAGCTTGAACAGCCAACTCCCCATCAGCAATAAATCCGATTTTTACATCTTTTCCGCGACCATTGGGGAGGAAAACTTCCTCATCAAACCGATTTTCTGGTTTTTTGACATCCAAATCCTTAATATTTAGAATAATATCAATGGATTGTGTGAAGTTCCGCGGCTTTGATTGTTCTTTAGCCTTCTTCACTGCTTCTACTATATTTTGTGTCATGTAAATCCTCCATGAACTTAAAGTTCAATTGGACATTTTAATCTGGTTTGAAGCAATCGATTTATTAACTATCATATCAACAAATTAAATATTAACATAACAATTAAAGAATCAAATTACATATTATAAATATATCATTTACAAATCATTAATTTGTAAAATCATCTATATATACTAATTATTATTATATAGACATTGACTATTTTATTTAATCTATTTTATATGAGTGTGTAAATTTTTGTGTTGAGTTTTTCTAAAATTTTCAAATTTATCTATAAATCAAAATAAATTTTTCCAAATAAGTCCCACTTTTTTACAGATTCATTATAATTAAAAATATTATCTAAATATTTTAAAAAAATTGAATTTCAGCATATAAGAACTTAAACAGCTATTAAGCAATTATTCAACTAAAATATCATTGTATTCACCATTATCAACAGCTTTTTGAGCTTCACGAGGATCTTTACCATCAACAGTAATACCCATACTCACACATGTACCCATGACTTCTTTCACACCATGTTTGTAATCATTGGACAACAAAGAGTCAAATTTCATGCATGCTATTTTTAAAGCTTGTTCTACTGATAAATTAGCTACTTTATCTAAGCCAGGGTCTTGAGATCCTTTTTCTAATTTAATTTCATCCATAATAAGAGCAGTCGTCGGAGGAGTGCCTATTTCAATCTCAAAATCTTTTGTATCACTATCAATAATTATTTTAACTGGTACTTTCATTCCTTTAAAATCAGCACTTTTACTGTTTATCTCTTCAACCACTTTCATCATATTAAGACCAAAAGGTCCTATTGCTGGACCTAAAGGTGGACCAGGAGTGGCGGTTCCACCTTCTATAAGAACTTCAACATTATCTTTTGCCATTAGTTAGCCTCCTTTTGTATAACTCTAATTTGATCAGCTTTAACAGTAACTGGAATAGGAACTGCAGCTTCTATTAACTCAAGAACAGCCTCTTCACGAGATTCATCAATACGTACAATTTTAGCCCTCTCCCCTTTGAAAGGTCCTGATACAAGTTCTACAATGCTACCTTTCATGATAGAAGATATTATTGGCTCTGGTCTTAAGAATTTCTCAACTTCTTCAAAAGAAATGGTATTGTCATGACTAGCCACTCCCTTCCCTTCAACAAGCCCTCTTAAGTGAGGTATTTTCAATGTTGGATTCTTCATGTCTATTTTAGTTGAAGATTCTACTAATATATACCCCTTTAAAGACTCTGGAACAATAACAGCAACAATGTCAATACCACTATCTTTTGCTTTGCCAGCTAACATTCTCGCCACATTTATCTCTTGACCAGCAGAAGTTTTAAGAGCATATATCGAGTTATTAGACTCTTCTGCAGAATTATCAACTCCTTCTGGGTTTGAAATGTCTTCCATTTAATATACACCTTACAAATTAAAAGATCAATTAACAATTATTATATTTGTATTAGTTTAATCAGAAATAAGCCAATTCTTTTTTAAAAGAAAAAAACATCAACTTAGAAGAAAATATCAACTTCAAAGAAAAATAATTTAGTAAAAAATTTTTATTAGAAAGAATCAGATAATTTAATGAATAATATTATATACATTTGAATTTCAAGTATATAAACTTTTATATTTTTTTAGATTGAAATTTACAAAAAAATTATATAAGGTTACCATAGCAAGTACAAAAATTAAAAAAGGAAAAGATTATAAAATTCCCATAGCTTCATTGGTTTTAGCTATAGATTTTTCGCCATCTGTTTCCAATTCCAATAGTGCTCTTATAGCATCAATATTCTCAGGAACAACATCAGATTCTTGATGTACTGCTTGCATGTAGAATAATTCTCCATCTACAACATTAACAGATTCTCTCCAAATAGGAATTTCATATAAATCACTTCTATTTCTTCCAAGTTCTTTAGCATATTCCATGAATCCAGCAGTTGAAGTTAAACCATCTTCTGCTTTTAATAAAAGAACTCTTGATCTTTTTTCCCAGACATCAAGCACATCATCAATTTCCGCATCATTTTCAAGTTCTACCATTAAGTTATGTTGATGCATAAGAGTAGTGGGGACTAATAAAGCTAATGTTGTAATATCCACACCATTTAGCACAGTTTTAAGGTCGGGACCATGATGAGAAGGAATTTTAGGCGGATTTGGTACAATTCCATTAATAGGTCCTTTGTTAACTTGATAAGGATCTCCACCACGACGAACCATAACAGCTCTAACTTTTCTAATTCCCCAATTTTTACTAATGGGAGTTAAGCTACGAGCTAAACCAGTTGTATTACAGGACACAACTCTTGTGTATTCAGCTCCAACAGAGTCAGAATAGTTTGCAATAGAATTAAATGATAATCCCGTGAGATAATGTTTTTCTCCACCCTGATAAATCGCTTTAACACCTTTTGCCTTGTATTTTTCAAGATTTTCAGGACCAATATTACCTGGTGTACAATCAACAATAACATCAGACTTTTCAGTCATATCATCAACTGTTCCAGCTATTTCAATTTCAGCTTCATCAAACAACTTTTCACGTTCTGGAATAGCTATATATAAATCATATCCCTTATCAACAGCTATTTTAGCTTCATAATCAGGTTTGGTTTTACTAACACCAATTACTTTCATATCATCTTGAGCTGAAACTGCATCAGCTACTCTTTTTCCAATTGTACCATATCCATTAATTGCTACGGATGCTTTCATCTTTTAATCTCCGTTAATAAATGTTTTTATTTCAATATTCCAACCCTAAAGAGTTGGAAATTCTTTTTAACTTTAAATATAAAGCTATAGAATATCTACATCATATGTCTAAGGTGAACTTAGAGTTGATAAATATCCATAGTCTATATTTAGCAATAGACATTGTCAATGACTCCATTTTGTAGATTAAAAAGCTTAGAAATCAATGAAATCTAATAATTTTAAGTTTTCTTTCCTTTTCACCACTAAGATTCAACATAAAAAATTTTTAATAAGATTTAAAGCAACATTAACATCTTCATGGTGAAGTTTTCGCATCATTATAAAATAGAAAGAATAGTATTAAAAAATAGAATAGCTAAACTATTTAGATTAGTTGTATTGAATCAAATCTTCTTCCTTAGAAACTGGCTTAACTTTTTCCATTGCTTGGTTAAATGCTTTCATTGGAACTTCATTAGACTCCATATCCTCCCTAAGAGTTAACATTGCTGCTTCTCTACACACTACTTCAATATCTGCTCCAACATACCCTTCACTCTCTTTAGCTAATTTTTCAAGATTAACATCGTCTGAAAGAGGCATATCTTTTGTATGAACTTTAAAAATAGCTATTCTTCCTTCTTCGCTTGGAGTACCAACTTTAATGTGTCTATCAAATCTTCCAGGCCTAATAAGTCCAGAATCAAGAATATCTGGTCTGTTTGTAGCTGCTATAATAGCCACATCTCTAAGTTCTTCCATACCGTCAATTTCTGTAAGTAATTGGTTTACAACTCTTTGAGTTACACCAGAATCTCCTGTAGAATTCCCTCTTGAAGATGCTATTGAGTCTATTTCATCGAAGAATATAACTGTAGGTGCTGTTTGTCTTGCTTTTCTAAATACTTCTCTAACACCTTTTTCAGAGTCTCCAACCCATTTAGATAATAACTCTGGTCCTTTAATAGCTATGAAGTTTGCTTCACTTTCGTTTGCTACTGCTTTTGCAAGTAGTGTTTTACCTGTTCCTGGAGCACCATAGAGTAAAACACCCTTAGGTGGTTTAACACCGAATTTTTCGAAGTTTTCAGGATATTTTAGAGGCCACTCAACAGCTTCTTGTAATTCTTGTTTTGCATCTTCTAATCCTCCAATACTCTTCCATTTAATATCTGGGATTTGTACAAGAATTTCTCTTAGAGCAGATGGTTGAATTTCTTTCAATGCTTCTTTAAAGTCATCTTTTTTAACTATTAATTTTTGTAGAATTTCTTTTGGAATTTCTTCATCAGTCTTAATATCTGGTAGGACTCTTCTTACAACTCTCATAGCTGCTTCTTTACATAATGCTTCAAGATCGGCTCCTACAAAACCATGAGTTATCTCAGATAGTTCATCTAAATCAACTTTTTCACTAAGCGGCATTCCTCTTGTATGGATTTCGATGACCTCTTTTCGTCCATCTTTATCTGGAACACCAATTTCTATTTCACGATCGAATCTTCCAGGTCTTCTAAGTGCTTGGTCTAATGAATCTGGTCTGTTAGTTGCTCCAATTACAACCACTTGTCCTCTTGTTTTTAGTCCATCCATTAGTGTTAATAGTTGAGCGACAGTTCGTCTTTCAACTTCACCTTGAGTTTCTTCTCTTTTTGGAGCTATTGCATCTAATTCGTCGATGAAAATTATTGATGGTGCATTTTCTTCTGCTTCTTCAAAAAACTCTCTTAAATTCTCTTCAGAACCACCAACATATTTGCTCATTATTTCTGGTCCGTTAATAGCTATGAAGTGAGCATCACTTTCACTTGCAACTGCTTTTGCAAGTAAGGTTTTACCTGTTCCTGGTGGACCATACATTAAAATTCCTTTTGGTGGTGAAATTCCAAGCCTATCAAATAGTTCTGGTCTTTTAAGAGGGATTTCAATCATTTCTCTAACTTTTTTAACTTCTTCTTTAAGACCTCCAATATCTTCATAATTAACATTTACAAAGTTGGACATACCTTCAAGTTTAGAAATGTCAACAGGTTTTTCTTGAATTTCAACATTAGTATTTTCATTTACCATGACAACTCCAGTTGGATGTGTGGATACAACAGCGAGCTTAATTTCACCTAATTGTGGAATGTTCATTTGATTAAGTATATCTTCTCCAAAGAAATCATCGAAAAACCCTCCAGGTCTTTTAGCAGGTCTTGTCCTAAAACTAGAGTTTATTATGTCTCCTTGCACCATTGTTTTATTTAAGAATACTGATTTAACATCGCCTTGAACTTTGATGTTATGTTCCACAGGTGCTAAGACAATTTTTTTAGCTTCTTTAATATCTGCTTTTCTAACTTCTACTTCTTCTCCAATAGATGTTCCAGCATTTTTACGGATTGTTCCATCAATTCTTATGGTTTCTAACCCAATATCAGATTGGGATGGTACTACCCTTGCAGTAGTTGTTTTATCTCCCATAATTTCAATGGCATCTCCTTTTTGAAGATTTAGTTTTTCCATGCTTGCTGGATCTATTTTAGCTATTCCAATACCAACATCACTTTGTGAAATAGCTTCAGCAACTCTAAGTTTAACATTTTCACTCATAAGAATCTCTTCATGACTATTTAAGTTAATAAATTTAATAATAAGAGTATTGATTGTATAATGGCTGTTTAAAATCGCTATTAGCTAAAGTAAATCATTATTATTATTTTTTAGTTAATTTTTTTATTATATAACTAATTATTTTTGTTAGGATATATAAATTTTTCGGTTGAAATTATTACTAAATGAGCATATTTTCATATAGCTGAAATAAAACATTCTTTTATTTAAAGTTCTAATCTAAATTATTTTTTTATGTAAATCTTGCATTTAAAACCTCAATTGCATCAAATTTAATATGTTCATGATCAATTTTAGTTAGCAGACCATTCCTATAAATTGAATATGGATGAGGAATAATTGCAATACCACTTAAA
>JAISZW010000142.1 GCA_031284445.1 Candidatus Methanovirga basalitermitum
ATGTTTATCAATTATTAATCTTAATTATAATTATAAAAATTCTTTAAATCAAATTTAAATAAATTATATTGGATATAATATTTTATAAAATGACAAACTTTTCCAAAATGACTATAATATAGAATCAAATCTTAATGGTGAAAGTTAGACATTTTAGAAAAAATATAGCTAAATTAAAAGAACCCTTTCCAAAAATAGTTACAAAAGATAAAATAGGGTTTGATAAACTAAAACAAATCTTTTCAGATGAAATTGATGATTCAAAAGAAAGATAGAATTTTATTCGTAACGGGAAGAGTAAACATTGCTGAATCACAAAAACCATCAACAGAACTTTAAAACCAGTCAAAAAAGAAAGCAAAAAACTAGGACACAAAAGAAAATCTTTACATTGAAGGAAAACAATCTTGAAGTTATTAAACTCCTACAAAAGACATACTACAATAAAATAAATCTATCTTTTCAGGTGTAAAAACATTTAGAAATAATCATGAATTCATAAGTGGATAAAAGAGTTTATAATAAAATTCTCAAAAAAGAATAAAAAAAGGAAGAGTATAATTAATGAAGTGTTTACATCATTGGAGGCATACCACCAGGCATTCCACCAGGAGGCATACCACTATTATCTAATCCGTCATCAGCTCCTGCCTCTTCTAAACCTCCTTTTGCAGCTACAAGGTCATCTATTCTTAGTATCATTTCAGTTACTTCAGTTGCACTTTGAATAGCCTGTTTTTTGATTCTTTGTGGTTCTATAATTCCTGCTTCTTTCATATCAATAATTTTTCCTTCAAAAATATTTAATCCCATACATTTTGATTTATCATGAGCTGCTCTTAAATCAACTAAAATGTCTATGCTATCTAAGCCTGCATTTTCTGCTAAAGTTTTTGGAACGACTTCTAATGCTTTTCCGTAAGCTTCAATAGCTAATTGTTCTCTTCCACTAATGGCTGAAGCATATTTTTTTAATTGTTGAGCTATTTCTATTTCTGAAGACCCTCCACCAATTACAACTTTACCATCTTCTAATGTAGCGGAAACAACACCTATTCCATCATCTAATGCTCTTTCAACTTTAGAAGTTACATATTTTGTACTTCCTCTTAAGATAATGGAGCTTGCTTTTGGATTTTTAGATTCCTCGACAAATGTCAGTATTTCATCAAATATTTTCTTTTCATAAACTACTCCAGCTTCACCTAAATTTCTTGGGTTTAAATCATCAACACTTGTTACAAGCTTAGCACCAGTAGCTTTTTCAAGACGTTTAATATCTGACTTTTTAACTCTTTTAATGGCGAAAATTCCAGCTTTAGATAGGTAGTGCAGGGCTAAATCATCTATACCTTTCTGAGAGAAGAGAACATTCGCACCTGAGTCAATAACCTTATTAACCAGATCCTTAATCATTTCTTCTTCATTATCAATGAATGCTTGAATTTGTGATGGATCCTTTATTTTAATTTTACCATCACTTTCTAAATCTTTCAACTCTATAGGGTATTTTAGTAAGGCTATTTTTGCATTTTCAACCTTCTTAGGCATGCTGTCAACTGCCCTGCCTTTATCAATTAAAACCCCATTGATTATTTTAGAGTCATCTATTGAACCTCCAGAAACTCTCTGAATATTAAGGTTATCTTTATCTACCTTTCCATTTTCTTCGATCTTTAAAACACCATCCACAATTAGATTAGCTAATTGTTTTTTCCCATAATCAAAGCCTTTACCAGTTATAGCAGTCATAGCTACTTTTAGTAAGGTTTCTTTATCTTTAGCATCTATGGATATATGGTTTAATATCTCGTAAACTTTACTTAAAGCATCTCTATATCCTAAAATTATCGTTGATGAGTGAATTCCTTCATCTAATAATTCCTCAGCTTTTGCAAGTAACTCTCCAGCGATAATAACTGCTGTTGTAGTTCCATCTCCAACAACACTTTCTTGTTTTTTAGCTATTTCAACAATCATCTTAGCTGCAGGATGAGCTATATCCATTTCTTGAAGAATGGTTGCTCCGTCATTTGTAATTACAATATCATCTAAGTTATCAGTTAACATCTTGTCCATTCCTTTTGGACCTAATGTTGTTCTGATTGTTTCAGCTAAGACTTTTCCAGCTAAAATATTCATTCTTTGTGCATCTCTACCTAAAAATCTTTGAGTATCTTCAGGTAATATATAAATTGGTTGATTAACATTTGCCATTTACTCACCTATAATAGTATTGTATTTAAACAATTGATTTAATTAATATAATAGTCATTTAATAAACTTATTAACTTAATCTTTTATATCAATATATTTAATCTTTTATATCAATATATTTAATCTTTACTTAATGAAGAGGGTGTAAATTTTTGTGGAGTTTTTCTAAAATTTTCAAATTTATTTATAAATAAAAGTCAATTTTTTCCAAATAACCCCACACTTTTTTACACCCTCATTTAAGTGATTGAGCTAACTTCTTTCCTATTTCATAACATCTATTTAATTCTTCTTCATGAGGAATATTTAAAACATCATATTCTTCAAATATCTCAAAACCAGCTTGCTTTAGATCATTAGAAAGTTTTTTAACGGCTCCACCACCCCAACCTTTAGAACCAAATACAACAGCTTTTTTATTTGAACCTGTTCTACTGAAGCTAAGACAGTTGAAGTAGAAGATGATGTCACCTAAACTTGGAAATGGATTATTCATCATAGTTGGGCTACCTACACAAATAGCTTTACTATCTAAAACATCAGTTACAAGATCACTTCTCTCATCAGGATGTAGGTAAAAGGTTTTTACTTCAAATCCCTCTGAAAAAACACCTTCAATCATTGCATGAGCCATTTTTTGAGTTGAATGATGCATGGTATCATAGATAAAAGTTATTTTATCCTTACAAACACCAGTAGCCCAATCCTTGTATGCATTAACTATATCTTCTGGTTTTGTCCATATTTGTCCATGAGCTGGAGCAATCATTTTGATCTTATCTAAAACTCCTAACTTGTCAACTTCATCGAGTTTTCTAACCAGTACCTGTGAAGAAGGAGTTATAAGATTAGCAAAGAATTTCTTAGAAGCTCTCATTAACATGTCATTTGATATTTCATGGTCAAACCTTTCACTTAAACAGATATGCTGACCAAAAGCATCGTTTGAGAAGAGAATTCCATCTTCATTTAAAAATGAAAACATACTATCTGGCCAATGTAGCATTGATGCTTCAACGAAGGTTAAAGACTTACCACCGAGATCTATGCTATCACCAGTTTTAACAGTTTTTATCTCAAAATCCTTTAATTTAGGGAATAAATTTTTAATCCCTGAAACTGCTCTTGTTGAAGAGTAAACTTCTACATCAGGAAATTTTTCAATGATTTCATATAAAGAGTGTATGTGATCCATTTCAATATGATTTTGAATTACAACATCTATTTTTAAATCCCTATCCTCTTTTTTGAAAGCATCGCTTATTCTGCCTAAAAGTTGAGATGAAAATCCTGGATATACATTATCTATTAATGCAACCTTGTCATTTCCAAAAACTAAATAACAATTGTATGTTGTTCCGTCTAACTTGTAACCATGATAATCACGTATATCCCAGTCTATTGCACCAACCCAATATACTCCACTATCTATTTTAATCGAATTTGCCATCATAATATCATCTCTTTAATGCATTGAACCTCCCCTCCCTAAATAGAGGGAGGGGATTCTTAATCCACTAACTAAAGTTAGTTTTTCTAAAAGCAATCCCTGTAGTTCCTACAGTTCGAATGTTGATACTTGCATTAATGTCTCTATCATGCTTAGTATTACATTAGTACAAGTCCAGCTTCTTAGATAATTTTAGTTCATCAAATTGATTACCACAAATACTACAAGTTTTACTGGTGTACTTTTCGTCTACAACCTCAAATTTTTTACCATACCAATCAGATTTGTATT
>JAISZW010000146.1 GCA_031284445.1 Candidatus Methanovirga basalitermitum
TTTAAGGCTTTAATCATGCTGTTTTCTAAAAGTACAAGATTTTAACTACTATTATCAGAATAAAAGCCCTTAAAAATCTTTTCATTTTGGTGATTGGTTATGATGTACTTTTAGATTTAGAGATGTGTGGATTGTGGTGTGATATGAAATAAGTATGGATAATGCTTGGAAATTCACTTAATTTCTAACACCCTATAAATAGAAATAAAGTTATCATAATGTCAAAAAAGAATACTGCCTATAATAATCTTTGATTTTTAGGTAGATGAATTTTTTAACAACAAAAAAAGGAGGTGAAAAATATGATAAATAAAGTACAAAAAAGTCAAATAGTAAGAATAAATACAAATAAGTTCCTATTTAATCATTTTGGAGCTTGTAGATACATATTCAATCAATTGAAAGCAATGAGTAAATTTCAATATAAATATCCATGCTATGGAAATAGTACAAATTTTAATCCAATCAATAATTTTAGTTGTAATAATTTTACTAAATTACTTAAAGATAACATAACATGGTTAAAAGATACTCCTGCTGTTAGTCTACAACGAATAGGTAAAAACTTTGCTACAGCTATGAATAATATGATTAGAATAAGAAAGTCAGCAAAACCTGAAGATTTAGCTGAAAATCCTGATTATGGTTTCCCTAAGTGGAAAAGTAGATATAATCCTATACAAACTATGTACTTTACTAATCAAGTAGTTAAAATTGATTATGAGCATAAAATGATTAAATTATCTAAATTGGGATGGTTTAAAACTGTTAACCTTAGAAAAATAAAAGGTAAAATAAATGGAATTACATTAAAATTAAAAAATAATAAATATTACATAGTTATTAACTATAAAAACAGTCCTGTAGAATCATTACCTAAAACTGGTGAAACTGTAGGTATAGATTTAGGTATTAAAGATGCTATGGTTTTAAGTGATGGTTTCAAATCTGGTAAAATCCAAGATTTAGAATCTGATAAGAAAATAGCAAGACTTAATAAAAAATTAGCTGTTAGAACTAAAAATCATAAAATAAATACAAATAATAGCGGTAAGACAAAAACCAAGCTTAGCCGTATCTATGAGACTAAAAAGAATAGACTCATGGATAAAATACATAAAATCACAGCTCAAATAGTTAAAAAGTACGATAAAATCTTTGTCGGTGATTTAAATCATGGATTCCAAGCAAAAAATAAACATTTAGCTAAAGATACACATGATTCACACCAATATGAAATAAAGAGACAGTTAAAGTATAAATCTGATTGGTATGGTAAAAAATTTGAAGTTGTGGATGAAAAGTACACCAGTAAAACTTGTAGTGTTTGTGGTAATCAATTTGATGAACTTAAACTATCTAATGAGCTGGACTTGTACTAAATGTAATACTAAGCATGATAGAGATATTAATGCAAGTATCAACATTCGAACTGTAGGAAGTACAGGGATTGCGTTTAGTAAAACTAACCTTAGTTAGTGGATTACGAATCTGCCGATTTAAATCTCCGATTTAATCGGTAGAGCTTCAATAAAAGATTATAATGTAAGTTTCTATGAAGATGGGTAGATTAATTAATAATTTTAGAAGTTTAAAGGTTTTCAGGTTTAAGTCTACATATATAACTGGATTTTGCTTTCTAAGTATGTTACTTTTGGTTTTTACACCAATTAGTAAGTAATGATACCTGGTGACTCTAAGATGTATATGGATATTAATGATGTATTGTTTAATATATCAACTGAATCAGTATGAATATCTAATGATTCAGATTATATTTAAGTTAAAATAGAAGAGAATGAATCTGTTAATAAATATAATTTTTAGTGAAAACATAGACTATCCCTATAGAAAAAATCCGATCCAAAGAATAGCGATAATATGGAACATATAAGATCAAACATACTAAATAAAGTCCAAAATCACCTGAAAAATTTTAATCCAAACGATTACAAGGAGATAGATATTAAAAATACATTATCTAAAAAAAAATTAGATCTTAATGATTTTACAATCTTACTTTCACCAATAGCAGAAGATTTTATTGAAGAAATTGCTTATAAATCTAAAATAGAAACCTCAAAACAGTTTGGAAATTCAATCTCTCTTTTTACTCCACTATACATTAGTAACTACTGTGAAAATAGTTGCATATATTGTGGTTTCAATGCACAAAATAAAATTAAACGAGGAAATTTAAGTCTACGAGAGATTGAAGAAGAATTAAAAGATATTTCAAAAACAGGTTTACAGGATATTTTACTTTTAACTGGTGAATCAAAAACAACAAGTTTAAGATATATTGGTGAAGCCGTAAAATTAGCAAGAAAATATTTTAGTTTAGTTGGACTTGAAATATATCCTGTTGATGTTGATGACTACAAGTACTTACATAATTGTGGTGCAGACTATGTATGCACCTACCAAGAAACTTATGATGAAAAACAATACAAAAAATTTCACTTAAAAGGTCCTAAATCTAATTATGAATATAGGTTTAACTCACAAGAAAGAGCTATTAAAGGAGGTATGAGAAAAGTCACCTTTGGATCGTTGCTTGGTCTAGGAGATTTTAGAGCCGATGCATTTGCAACTGGATTACATGGTTATTTCATCCAAAGAATGTATCCTCAAAGTGAAATTTCTTTCTCATTTCTGCGACTTAGACCGTTCATCCATCAAAACTTTGAACATAAAACAAAAATAAATGAAAAACAGTTACTACAACTCATCTTGGCTCAAAGACTTTTCACACCATTTGCAGACATTACAGTTTCTACAAGGGAAGACCCTCAATTTAGAAATGGTGTTGTAGATATAGGAGTTAATAGAATATCTGCTGGAGTAAGTGTAGGTGTTGGAGGGCATGGAAGAAGTCCAAAAGGAGATGAGCAATTTGAAATCCAAGACACTCGCTCAGTTGAAGAGATAAAAAACTCCCTCTACAAAAAAGGTCTACAACCAGTCTTCAACAATCATGTTTATTTATAGAATAAGGTATCCAAAGCATGCTGATCATAGCTTTTAAAATTTTATAGCTATTTTAATATCCTATAGTTACTGATAAATCCAAACTTTAGTTTTTTGAGAGTATATTAACTTGAAACTTGATTAACGAGGGGAGTTATAGATCTCCTAAAAAAAAATATTTGTTATAGGGGTAATCAAATGTTTAAAAAGAGGGTCAAAGTTATTAAATTTCTTAATCCTGGTGCAAGACCTAAGATAAATATAGATAACTTTAATAATCCTTTAATCACATCATCATCCACATACTTATCTACAACATATAATACCATAGTTATTACTATTATTTTTAAAGGAAAAATAGTTGCAGCCGTTAAAGTTTCCTTATATATAAAGTTAGGAATCAGGTGCTGTTCACTAAACCCATATAAGTCCACAGCTACAAATGTGGATGAACCATCAAAAAGATGAGCCGATATAATGGCTAAATTATACTTATTTTTATAAAGATAGAAAATTTTACCGATTAAAAAGAATAATATAGTTAATGTGATCCAAATAGCTATTATCTCTAAGATTGAAATTAGATTTACTCTATTTATACATGTTAAAATTGGGATTAAGAAAGTTGTTCCTATTATAAATAAGATTTTTCTATAGTCTATGTTCATTTTCTTTTCAAGATATATTCCTATCAACAAAGATAAAATTGTTACGCTACCTACGATAAAGTAAATCCCTGGTGTAATTAAGAACCAGTTATAAAATAGAATTCTATTGTCTACAAGTGCTCGTATACATGAACCAATAAAAATAAATGGAATTACATAAAAAATTAATTCAGTTGGGTCTTTTTCTAATTTTTTAAAAAATTTTATTAATCCAATTATTATTAAAGCTAATATTAAGCTATAAATTATAGTGTTAAATAAAGTGTATCCTGAAAAAAAATAAATTTTTAAAAATTCTATTATTTGAGAATGTAAATCCATTTAATTCACTCATTTACTCACTATGATTTATAGAAGTTGTAGATTAGTTTCTAAGTACTATTTTGATGAATTCCAACCTAAGTTAGTTTTCAATTCATTATATATCTTAAGAAGTCCTTTAGATCTAATAGTTACATTCATATCTCTATGAAATGTATTTTAGATCTATTCATCAAATTAAGAAAAATGATTCATGTTTTTCATGAAAAAATGGCTGTTTCAGCGATTCAGGGGCTTGAGTTTTTTGTTATTATTGTCTTGATCTTAGAGGACTATGGTTTGGAATCTATAATTTAATATCTGAAGCTATAGTTAATAATGTTGATCAAGTTCTTTTCATTTTATGTTTTAAATTTCTTACCTGTGGTAGACTATTGCAAGTTTCAATTTTATTTGCTGTTCTACATATATTTAGGTTTGTCATGAAAATTATGAGCTTATCAAATCTATAGAGAGTTTATCACTAATTTTTTTTTTGGCTGAAGAGTATTATTCTCTATTATCTCCTTAAAATACTGCATACCATTTGGTAAACCTTCCATCGAAAAAACCTCTAAAAAATAATATTTTATAATTATCATGAATAAAATTTTAAATCATAAAAGTGGGCAAAAATTCTAAAATCGGCAAGAAACTGCCATTTTTGCTGTGATTATATGTTGATATAATATATAACATTTAGCTATACTTTTATAGTGATTTTTTGGACTAAATATTTTAATTGTTATTTAATTTATAATAATTATTTTAATAAATAAAGATGATAAAAGTGGCATTATAAAATTAGCATGGTTTTTCATAATTCAAAAATTGAGAAACTTAGTGAAAAGATAAAGACATTTTAGTAGATGTTTCGAGTCTTTTTGGTTGAAAATCAATTCAGAGCTACGAAAACCATATTGCTTTTACAGTACCTATTTTCCGTGTAGCTATATGTGTTTTGCCACATTTAGGATAGATGTACTATTGGGAGTAAACTTCATCTAATTTATTCACTTTCCACTTACTATACCATTTTTAAATTGAATAAAATTCCACAATCACAATATCTTTATCAAAATAAACACATTTAAGTTATTTTTCTCTTGTTTTCATATCAAGAAAAATATCAATCTTTAAGCTACAATTACTGAAAATCTTCGATTTTTGGTAATCAAGATACATTCTATCTTCTTCAATTATCACTAAATCAAAATCGTTAACTATAAATGGTTGTAAAGACAAACCATTTATAAATATGTGTGTTTGTGATCATATTTATATTTGTTGATCCACACCTATTTAAAGATTTCTATTGTGTTTAAACATTATTTTAAATTTAAATAGGGGATGTTGCAAAATTTACAAAATTTTTGATCTATCATGTGGATTTTTTATAGTGTCAATTTTTATGAGATTAGGTTTTACGATGAATGTAATAATTATTATTCCAGCATTTAATGAAGAAGATAATATTAAAGATGTTGCAAGTAAATCATTGGAATATGGTGATGTTCTTGTCGTTGATGATGGATCTACTGACAATACAAAGAAGAATGCAAGATCATCTGGAGCAAAGGTCATAAGTCATGAAAATAATAAAGGTAAAGGATTCGCAATAAAGACAGGGATAAAAGAAGCCTTAAAACATCCTTACGAAGTCTTTATTTTCATTGATGGTGATGGTCAGCACGATCCTAATTTAATCCAAGATTTCATGAAAAAAATGGATAGCTGTGATATTGTAATAGGTTCAAGGTTCTTGAAGGGGGAATTGAAAAACATGCCTATTCAACGAAAGCTTTCAAATCTAATCACGACAAAATTAATCTCTTTTATTACAGAACAGCATTTAACAGATAGTCAATCTGGTTTTAGAGGAGTATCTAAGGAAATGGCTGAACATTTTTTAAAAAGTCCATACAATGATTATCGGTTTGAGTCAGATGTTTTAATCAATTTCCTAAGTAAAATAAGATATGATGAGGTATCAATCCCATCAAGATATGGCGAGGAAGTGAGTCATATAACACATACCCACACAATAAAATATGTTTTTTTTATTTCCAAAAATGTAATTAAAAATATGATCAACAAATTTATATAGATAATTTTAATAAAAATAACTTGAATGATCTGGGGATTATTTAAGATTCCAAATATTTAATTACAAATCAACACAAAATACATTGCATCTCTTTTTAGCAGACATAAAATGTTGAGTATGAAGATATTAATAGATACACTATTATAAAAACTATATATAGAACGTTAGATTTTGAACAAACATCAAAACATTTTCTGTATTTTTTATCATATTTCAAGTGGATATGTACATTATCTTCTAAAAATACATTTTTATATATTATTTTAAATTAAAAAACATGGTTTTAAGTTCGAATATAATTAATAAGTGAATAATTAAGCTTTCTTGAATATGTGGAAAACAAGTTATAGTAAAAATAATTTAAAACAAAATTTAAAATATTGAATGAGTATATTTGACATTTTAAAAGGTTTATCAACATTATTTATTTATATTACAACATTTTAGTTGTTATTATTAGATTAAATCCATTGAAAATCTGTTCTGGATTTTATCCAAGATTTTAATGGATTATTTCATCTAATATTTAAATATTTTGATTATAGTGTAGCACCAAATTTTTAGCATTAAAACTATCAAATCATATATAAATAAATCGGAAAGTTTAGTTAAATCAGGAAGTTTAGTGCCAAAAATTAAGTTTTTTTTACTATAATATTTGGTTTATTTCTATTTTCATGAATAATTAAGATGTGTTTTTAGATTTCAAGATATATGAGTTGTATTAAAATCTAAAATAAACATTGAAAATCCTTCAAAATTTGCTTGATTTCTAACACCCTATGTTGAACATTAACAAAAAAAACCTGCTTGATTGTCTGTATTTCATTAATTTATATTCAATTCATATTTGCAACTTCTCAGTTGGCAGTAATGAATGCTAATGGTATTTCATTAATTTATATTCAATTCATATTTGCAACTTCTCAGTTGGCAGTAATGAGTGCTAATGGTATTTCATTAATTTATATTCATATTCTAATTTTTATTTTAAATCTAATCGCGATTCTTAATAATATAAAAGTTGTTAAAAATTAAAATCTTTGATTAGTTAAAATGAAAAAAATGGATAGAGATAAGAAAATAACTATATACAAGACAAGAATAACATTCAAATTAAACTTTTCACGGATTTTTTCTAATTTACTACTTTTTAAGGAGGAATTATTAAAGATTAAAAGCAGTAATGGTGCAGTTGGGATAAAATATCTTCCTTGTAATCCCCAGATTACATTAGAATCAATAGGAGTCCATGTTATAAGCTCAGCAACACTAATCGATAAGAAAATAATTAAAAAAACAGATATTGAAATTAATTTCTGCTTTAAATTCAATTTGAACCCACAAACATCATATAAAGATACAAACACTAAGACGATTAAATAAATATAAGTTAAAAATATTGGAATTTGAGTACCAGAACCAATATCAGATACAAATTGTGGAAGTATTATATTAATTATATACCCATCATTATATATTATTGTATTTATTAGTAGATCTAAAAATTTAATGGGATTAGATGCAAGATAAGTAATATTATAAGTATGTGTTTGCAAATATGAATTAAAACTATATTCCAGATAAGGGTATAAATATTTAAATAGTGTATTCCAAATCATTGAAATAAATAAAGGAATTAAAGATGAACCAAGAAGTGTAATGATCCAATGCTTAATACTTTGAAATTTATTATATGGAACAATGAAAAAAAGTAGAGATAGTAAAGAATATGAAGGTTTAGTCATGGATAAAGCTAATGAAGATATAATCGCCATATATACATATTTTAATTGCATTTTATCTTTAATTAGAGCTAATTTTATAAATAGTGCAATTACTAAAAATGATAATGCAAAAATTAAACTATCACCTGAAACAGAAGATGCAATAAAAAGAGTTGTTGGCATTAATGCTATTAATAAAAGCGTAGTTTTTAATATTGGAATGATTTTAATTGCAAAGTAAACAATAAGTATGTATATCAACAAATTAACTATTTTACATATAAATATTAATGTAATAGGAGGAAAATTAAAAAATTCTCCAATCTTAATAACAAATGCATTAGCCAAATAAGGTAAAGGAGGATAAGAAAAAATCGATTGATGAGACATGTTAACAACATAATCTCCATTTGTATCTATAAAATCACCATATACATGTGTTTCATATTCATCAGGAACTACAACATCTACATTTTGTGGGATAATATGTCCATTACTAACATCATAAGATTTGACAAAATGTGCAGATCCATCAAAAACACCAAATTGTGGAGTAACTATTGCAAAAATTAAACCAAAAGTTAAAGATAGGAATAAGAATATGGTTTCTGTTTTTATTAAGTTGTTTTTATTATTTAACATATTTTTCACTTTAATTTATAAAAAAACAATTTTTTTTTACATTTTCTGTTAATTAATGCTAAAACCACAAAAACAGAAGTTTTGGCTTATTAATCTTATTAAGCATAATAGATAACCTCGAAGCTGATCTTTAGGATGATTCATGATATTCTTTTTCACTATTAATATTCCATATATTATCTTTAGTTTTTACTTGATTTATAATATTATTAACAGCTTCCATTGCAGTAAGCATAGAATGATCCATATTATTATAACGATGCATCCCATTCCTACCTATTAAAAATAGGTTTTCATATTTATCTGTGAAATCCTTAATAATATCAAAATTCTTATAAGTTCCAAAATAAGCTGGATATGCTTTTTTTTCACGAAACAAAACACTATCTAATACTTCTCTCTTATCAATAACATTTATACTCTCAAGTTCACTAACTGCAAAGTTGATAAAGTCTTCATCATCCATATTCCAAAGTTCATCACCTTCATTTGCAAAATATTCTAAACCCATCCAAATTTTTTCTGAATCTTTCACCATATAAGGACTCCAATTATTGAATATCTGCAATCTACCAATTTTAACTTCCCTTTCTTGAATATATATCCAATTATCTGGAACAATATTACCTACAGTCTTCTTATTTGTATAATTAGTTAACATCAACTTATTTAAAAGAAGACCAACAGTAATAAAATCTCTATATATTAGACCATCAGCTGTTTTTTTAACATCTACAGGAACATCACTTTTCCAAGAGGAGATAAGATCCTTAACAGGCATAGTGGATAATAAATAATCAGTTGTTTTATATTCCTTTCCCCCCCTATCAAGGATCTCAATCTCGTAAATAGAAGAATCTTTTGTTTTTATTCCAGCTACCTCTTTATTGTAGTGTATTTCACCACCATTTTCTATGATTAAATTAGCTACTTCTTGCCACATTTGACCAGGACCATATTTAGGATAATAGAATTGAGATATTAAGCTTGTTTCAACATCTTGCTGATTCCCATTTGGTTTTTTAATAGCATTTTTCATTGTTTCTTTTATTGAAAGACCTTTAACCCTTTGATGACCCCAATCAGCATCGATTTGGTTACAAGAAATACCCCAAACCTTCTCAGTATAATCTTTAAAAAATGTTTCATACAATTTTTTTCCAAAATGATTAATAAAGAAGTCTTCAAGTGTTGATTCATTATCAATAGGATTTATAGTTGATTTAAGATAACTTAAACCTATCAATATTGTTGTTTTAAGACCAAGATTTTTTAATGTGCTGTAACTTAAACTAACGGGATAATCAAAAAATTTAGAAAGAAAAAATATTCTTGAAAGTCTATCTCGCATGAGCATCACATTATCTTTTATATCAGGATCTGGAGAAAGAATTTCTAATAATTTTTTGGATTTTAGTTTTCTTTGCTTGGATTTTGTAGGAAGACTTAATTTTCTATCTAATATTTTATCATCAGATGCTTGTTTTCCTTGTAATGGAAGTATATTAAACCACCAATCCATTATTTCCTGATTTTTAGAAAAGAATCTATGTCCACCTATATCAATTCTGTTACCTTTATATTCAAGTGTTTTTGAGATACCACCAATTTTATCAGATGCTTCATATATTATTGGTTTAATATCTGTTTTATCTAATAACTCATATGCTGCAGTTAAACCTGCAGGACCAGCTCCAATTATAATAGCTTCAACATCGTTCATACATTTAACCTTTTAGCTATACATCATATAAAAATATATTTAAAACAGGTATTAATGAAAAAATAGGTATTAATAAATATAAATTATCTAAAGAGTACATATCTCCTTGCAAAAAAGTTCCAAAGAAGTACAACTACTTGAGAAATAATTTTTGAAAATAAGAAATAAAGACCTAAATATGTTGTAAAACAGTATATCATAACATCATTTAAACCTAAACCAAAAACTCCAACCAATGCAAAAATTGCGAGCTCATGACTCCTATTCTTAAATTTTCTCTTATTAAAGACCCATATTAGGCTCAAAATATAGTTTACAATGAGTCCTAATATAAATGAAATTGTCGCAGACAAAAGATAAAATATGCCTAAAAATTCAGTAAACACATATAAAAAAACTAAATCCACTAAAAAAGCAACTCCACCAACGAGGATATATCTACAAAATTGAATTAGTACATTGTCAGTTTTATCTTTAAATATTGGTATTAATTCTTTAAATCTCATTCTACAGCAACTAATCTTTAATTAAAGCTTTTTTTGATAATTGTAAGTGGTCTCGATCATATTATTAATATCATTTTTTAGATATAGGGATAGAATCAGGTTCCCCATAAACAGAAGCCGTTGAAAAAAAGATGAATTTACCCGCATTAAATTTTTCCATGACATTTAAAAGATTAAGGGTGTATTGAAAGTTATTTTTATAATATTTTGCTGGAAATTGAACAGATTCATTAACAGATGTTAAAGCGGCTAAATGTACTACTGTGTCTATATTATATTTCTTAAATACAGAATTTAACAATTTAATATCTTTTAAATCTCCAAGTACAAACTCTCCCCATTTAATCAAATCTTTATGACCATTAAGAAGATTATCCAAAGCTATTGTCTGATAACCTTCCTCAAACATCAATTTATTAACATGCGAGCCAATATATTGTAAAATTTTGATTATTAGCGAATATATGGATGAACTAACTATAGAGAATTTCTATTAACCTATAAAAATTCTCAAGATTATGCTTATCATATCTTCACCATCATATATAAAGTTATCGACCGATCAAAACCTGATAGAAAAGTTTAGAAATCATTGAAACACCACTAAAATATTCATTTAATTTAATCATTTGCTCTCTCTCTCTCTCTCTCTCTCTGGACTAATTAAGCCAAGGACATCAGAAAATAAAGCCTATTTAATGATATTTTATGGAACATAATATATTTAAATATTCAAT
>JAISZW010000198.1 GCA_031284445.1 Candidatus Methanovirga basalitermitum
AGTTATCTGTCCTTCATTATATTTAAGTTTTACTATTTAATCCTGCTTATTTTTTATTTTATAGTGTGTTAACTGTATTTTTCAAGTATGAGTTTTGTGTGGATGATACTTTTAGTAAAATAAAGTTTTATGATCATTTTCGATTTTTTTTCAAAAATCGAAAAAACTCCACACTTTTTTACACCCTCAAAATATACTCAAAAGTGCTAAGTTCAAAAGTACTATAGAAATTTAAGCTTGTGTTACTACATTCCCATTAGGGTATCTAAGCAAGAAATTTCGAGTTTAAAAGTTGGAAAAGTTCAAACTACTTTTATATAACTCCTTAATGGTTTTCACATATTTTCTAGACATTCATCTCTTAAAATTCGGGCATCATCATTATTTGGGTTTATTGAGAGAACTTTAGTGAATGTTATATTCGCTTCTTCAAATCTTTTTAATTCTAAAAGAACAACACCTTTATTCAGCCAAAACCATTCATTACTTTTATTAAGACGAATAGCTTCATCATAGGCTTCTAATGCTTCTTCATGTCTTCCAAGATCAAGAAGAACATTTCCTTTTCTATTTTGAGCTATTGGATCAATATTTTTTTCATTAAAACAATGTTCTAATCCTTTATTGTAAGATTTCAATGCTTCCTCATGTCTATTCATTTCTGTTAAAAGATTACCTCTTGCATTCCAAACTTCTGGATTTTTTGGATCGATTTTAATAAGGGCATCATAGATTTCAAGTGCATTATCGAGTTTTCCTAAAACTTGGAGAATAAATCCTCTCCAATATAGTATAGAGGGATTTTTTGAATTCAAACTCATTGCATTATTACTATTTTCTAATGCTTCTTTTGGTTTTTCATAGTTTAAAAGAGCAATAGCTTTATTGTTCCATATATGTTCATTATTTTTTTCAATAGATAGTGCTTTATCATAACATTTAATGGCTTCTTGAAATTCGCCTATTCGACTTAAATTATCTCCTTTTTTATTTAAAAGATAAATATCATCTGGATCAAATTTTAAAGCAGCAGAGTAGCAAAGTTCAGATTTATAGTATTTTCCACTATCAAATAAAATATCTCCTCTTTGTGTTATCATTGCTTTCTCATCAATCTTTTCTCCTTCCCATTCACTAATATCCAATTTTTTAAAATGTATAATCTGAAATTTATCATCATCTTTTAATTTTTTGGCATATGTTTTTTTAAATTCTTTTATCATTTCTTTAGTATTAACATATCCTTCTTTAATAGCTATTTCATTGTTATTTTTCAAATCTTTATATTTTATAATATCTAGTTCTACAACTTCAGCTTCAAATATCTTTTTTTTTTCTTTAGATACTAAATTCCAATAGCAATGTAATCTGTCACCTTTTTTCAAAGGAGTTTTCCATAACTTTCGTATTGTACTTGTTTTTTTTCCTGTTATAAGATCGATATTCTGGCTTCCAAAAGATAAAATCGGCATGTTTCACCTAAAATATTTTTTTCAATGATGTCGAGTAATAAGATCTTGTTTATTAAGCTTTATTTTTAATTCCAGTCAAAGTTTTAAAAAATAATTTTCTTAACTTGACAGCTTTGTGCAATGATCTAAATTTTTCATTGGCGAAATCAGAAATTTAAATCTCCAAAAACAATGTTGTTTTTACACAGTCAAAATTTTATTATCGTAGATAATTTAAGAAACGAAAACAACGGAAACTAAAGTTCCTAACTTACTAAAGTAAGTAAAGTTCTATAAATTTATCCGTCCACACCCTCGTGATAATCAGAGAATAAATTCTATTAAATTAAAATCGATTTTTAATAAACAAGTTTTTCTAAATTGCATTAGCCAACAAATCTTTGGTTTTCTTTATTGAACTTGTTCAATTATAAAGTCTATGACTTTCTTTACTTAAATCTTGTTTTAAGTTAGGGGGACGGAAAACAAGTTTTCCTAACTTATCTTCGATAACAAATCGAAGTTTTTATTTATTTTAAAAAATTTTTTATTTTTTAAAGTTAGAAAAATGAATTTTTTTTTGATTTAAAAAGCTTTAAATTATTTTATTAAAATTATAAATGAATATAAATATTTATTTTTAAATTAAATAGTTTATAATCTTTTATTCATTTTAATATTAGATTTAAATGAAAATTGAATCTTGGTTAAAATAATTGTGCAACAACTTTCAATTTTTATTAATTTCTGCTTGAAAATAGAAGTTATTTGATTAAGTTGATGACATTTGTCTTTGAATAGAAAACATAACACATGTTATCAACTAAATTTTTGACATAGTCATATATTATATCAAATTACTAATTATAAATACTTTAACACTCATAATTTTTCAAGCAAAAGATTATCTAACAATTCAAATTTTTAAATTGCTAATATACTGTAAACGAAAATCTTCAACTTTTCTAAATTCACTTCGTGAATAAAAAGAAATTAATCAAAAGGCTAATTCAGATATTGAATATCTAATAATTGATTAATTATATTAATTAATAGATTCATTTTAACTTTCTAAGTATGTAAGAAACAATTGTCAAAGTAGGAAGTTCTATTAAAGGAGCTATTACAAGAGATAAAGCTATTATGGGATGGTTTGGAAAAGCAGTAGCTGCAACAGCTAAAGATATTGGTGAATTACGGGCTAAAGTTGTTAAAGATAAACTTACATAATCTTCATGATTCATTTTAATAGCTATTTTTACTAAATAAGTTAGTATAAAATTTATTATAAAAAATAATGCAAAAGGAATAAGTAAAATTATAAAAATCAATGTATTGTTAATTAATAAACTTCCTTTTGATGAAAACATTGTAAAAATAGCTAAAGACAATGAAACAATAGTTATTAATTCAAAGTAGTCTGATAATTTATTATCTATATTAACAAGATGCTTTATAACTTGAGATAAAATAAATGGTAATATTATAATTAAAAAAATAGTTTCAATTAAAAGATTTAAATCAAAACCACTTAAGACACCTGTAAATAAGAAGAGGTAAACTGGCAAGAGAATTAATTGAAGTAGTAGATTTAAAGGCAGAATCGAAAAACTTAATTTCATATTTCCTTTAGCTAAGTCTGTAAATATCATATACCAATCAGTACATGGGGTTACTAAGAGCATTATAAACCCAATCCATAAATAAATATTTTGAGATAGAAAAATGTAACCTAAAATATAACTTAATATTGGAGTCCATATAAAATTTATTAAAAGAGCTATTTTTATAAATTTAAAGTTTATAAACTCTTTTTTAAAGTTTTTTAAAGGTATATTCATGAATAGGGAGAAAATCATCAGTAATAGAAGGGGAGTGGTGAGATTCCCTGAAAAATCGGATATTAAGGAATTTTGACTTAATAAAAAACCAGATGTAATAGCTATTGGTAAAAGTACCATTTGCAATTTTTCGTTTAATTTCATGAAAATACTTTCTATATCTCATCTATTTTTAATTAAATTATTTATAAGACTTAATTTCTTTTTTAAGGTTTTTATGAGTTCAAACTCTTTTTCAAATTCAGGTGAATTCCCATAACCACAGTTAGGGCAGTGAACAGTTCTACAATTACTTTTTCCACATTGATGACAGTTTTTGCCAATTTCTTCTTCATCAAATTTATATCCACACATACGACAATCCATATTCTCACCATCCATAGATCATTAATATCACTACTTAAAACTTTTAATGGAGATTTAAATTCACATCTTTGATTGAAAGCAATAGTTATTAACTAAAATTTTCTATTTTTAAGTACTTTTAAAGTATTCTAATATAAATAATTATTTTCTTTTAAAATAGAAAATGACCAGTTCAATTGGTAATTTCTTAATCATTTATCCCCATAATTATCTTCAATTGTTAGTATTATTGATTTTGCACCCTATTTCTTTTCCTTTAAATTCTAAAACTAACTTAACCAATTCTTTGTCTTTATATAACTTCAATGTTATTAAATTAAGGATTTTTGATTAAAATTTCTATTTAAGATCTTGTTTATCAAGCTTTGTTTTTAATTTCAATCAAAGTTTAAAAAAAAATAATTTTTTTAACTTTACAGCATTGGCAACACTAAGTAATAATAAAAACCCAAAAATACCTGAATTTTCAACATTTAATTTTTACTGGGACGAAATCAAGGATTTAAATTCCCAGGAGGAGAATTACCAACACATCAAAATAACACCAAAAAATAAATACATATTATACTCATAAATGTATGGATTGTGAGTTTAAAGATAAATACATGCCTAAAGGTACTAAATGCCACAAATTATATGATAAATTCACAAAAAAGAAATGATGATAGATGAACGATCCTTCTTCAAAACTAAAATATAGTAAAAATGGTAGAACACACAGAAATCTAAGACTTGTCATAAATGTGGATACATTGAATAAAGTCTTGGATTAAGTGTTAAAAGCTGAATTTGTCATATTTGCCATCCTAAACATGATAAAGATATTAATACAGTTATTAACATCCAAACCAGACTATGGGGATTGTTTTTGGTAAAACTAAGATAATTTAGCGGATTAGGAATCTCCGAGCTTAAGTTTGAGAGGTTCAAGTTCAGATTTGATCATTTAATAATCTACATTAGTCGTCTAATATCTTGAACTTCAACACTACTAATTCCATCTATTTCCTTGAATTTCTCTTCTACGATTTCGGTACCTCCTTCTTCGTCTTTAACAACGAACATTACTTTAAGAGCTACTAATCCAAAGGCAATAGGCTCTTCTTCGATGTTATGAAGTTCAGCACCCTCAGGAATTGAGGATTTAATCTTTTCTTTCAATAATTTTAGATCATTTTCTGGATCTTCTGGCATTATTTTAACGGTTGCAACAACATCTCCCATTTACACTCCTCCATTTCGTTCTATTAAAAAAATATCTAAGGACCTACGAATCCACATTCACATTTGTAAGTATGACCAAAAGTACGACATTTATCACATCTATAAATCATTCTATCACATTCTGGACATGCAAATTTAACATAAGGATCGATTAGTGGAATTTCTTGCTTGCATGATGTACAGTATATTTTTTCCATTTTATTCACCTCTAATATAAGTGTATTTAAAATCATGACTGTCTTTATTAAGTTTAATAATGGATGAAACTCTTTCAGGGAATTTTCCATTTACAACAAAACAATCAGCCCCGAATTTAATTAAAAGTTCAGGTAACATTAAGTCAATTGATGATTCATCAAAGGATAAGAGTTTTTTTGCATCAACTTCATTAATAAGAATTGAATTTTTAAGAATTGGTTTTCGGGTATATATACCATTCACATTTGTAGTTATTAAAAGTTTTGATTTTAAAAGATGTGAGATATACGCTGATATAGAATCAGAACTTACTTTCCAAGAATGTTCTAATTGATTTTTCTCATTTAGTATCTTAGAACAGATTAAAATAGGAATCTCACCGTTTTCAGATACTTTTTTTGCATCATCAAAGTTATCAACAATTTTTGTGAAATTTAGTTTATCATTTAATAGTTTGGATGTTATATTCATGGTGGAAATGGCTGTTTGGTGAGTCACATCGTTAGAAAATCTGATTTTCTTATCATATTCGCGAATAAGATTTGCAAATTCTCCACCACCAGTAATTATTAGAGAATCTGTTCCTTCAATAGCTTTAGCCACTTTAATAGCTTGTTCTGGAAACAAACTACCTCCAATTTTAACTACCCACTCAATAATTTTAATCAAATCCTTAAACTAACTTTTGATTGATATGGTGAAATTAACTAAGTAATTTCAAATCCTTAGTAACCTTATCAACGATAATATCTTCGTCAGGACCTATACCTAAGCATGTTACTGTTGATGGTGGAATTTCTGTTCTACCTTGATCTACAACTAAATAATTAGGAATTTTGTTCAGAATAGCTGATTTTTGTACTTCTAATAATTCTTCTAAACTGTCAACTCTTAGAATTATCTTTGCCTGTCCATCATTTTCCCATTTTTGGATTTTTTCTTTATTAACTTTTTTATATGAGCCTAAGCAGGCATGGCATGATTGAGCAGCTGTTTTGCCTTTAGACATTTTGAGATCTCTTCGCACAACAATAACTTGTTTCATTAGAACACCAGAAATATCAACATTAAATTTTAATTTAAGATATTTAAAGTATTTTATCTAACTCATTAATTTTTTTTATTATTTTTATATCTAAATCATTATCCTTTATTTTTTGAATTTCTTTAGGATTTATATTAGGATTAACAAGAATGGATGACATTCCTGCATTAATTGCTCCTATACAATCTGTATTTAATTTATCCCCAATCATGATACTACTTTCAGCTTCACAATCCATTCTTTTTAATGCTTCATCATAAATATATTTGTTTGGTTTTTCAAATCCAACTTCTTCGGAGGTTATGACTTCATCAAAAAAGTTATGTAAGTTTAATCTAACCAATTTTTCCCATTGTTTTATTGTTAAACCATTAGATATTATAGCTAACCTATAACCTTTACTTTTTAAGTATATTAAAATATCCGTTGTTTTTGGAAATGACCTTAATAATGCGAATTTCACATTGTGATATGTAATCATTCCTAAAGCTACTAACATTGAGTTCTCTTTACCTAAAACGGTTTTGGTTAATACATCAAAATGTTTACCATAGTTAGATCCTTCCTGGTCTATAATCTCTTTTAAGAGAGAATAAGCTTCATTAAAGGTCATTGGAAGACCATTATCAATCATAATCTTAATAGCTGATTTTCGAGCCGATTTAGCAAATGTTGATGTATCTAGTAGTGTATCATCTATATCAAAAAAAACTGTTTTTTTCATGAAAATCTTCTTAATAATTATGTTCATCTATTTATCATGTTTTATTGATGGTGTAGAAAATTGTGGAGTTTTTTTGATTTTTGAAAAAAAATCGAAAATCATTTAAACCATTATTTTACTAAAAAATCCTCCACACAAGCTTCACACTCAAAAAATACACTTTAAACACTATTTAATATAAAAACAGACAAAATAAAATAGTAAAATTTAAATAAGAAAGGACATGTAACTAAACATGACTATAATAATTAAATCTGCCTTGTCTATAATGTTGGTTTTATACAACTTAAACTTTTTGATTCATGATTAGAAAATTGATTTTAAAAAGACATTTGAAAAACATGCCATTTCATAGGATAAAAAAGAAAATATTAATCATAAATATTAGTATTTTTGATAATGGATACATTTCATCAATCTGTTAAAAATATTTCCTCAAAATAGGCTTGGATAAAGTTAAAAAATGAATAAAATAGAATTATTCGCAAATTCAGGCTAAAAAATTAGGGGAATATGATAGATTACCATCTGTTATAATAAAAGTTCTAATGAATAGAAATTGCTAACTTTGAAAGTCTGTTTACTGTTGATAATTTTATACCCAAAACATCAAAGCAAAGAGAATAACACTATAGTAAGACTAAAGAATCAGAAATGAAAGGTAGATTTAAGATAATTACCAAAAATCGAAGATTTTTTTAATTATGAAAATCGAAGATTTTCAGTAATTGATTGATTATTGGAATATTTATCTCTATTTATAAAAATAAAGCAATATAAGAGAGAATTCCACAATTTTCTACAGGCTCATATATTTATTTTGTTCATACCCAAATACTCTAATCCTATATTCATCCCATTCAGCATATTTAAGCTCTAAGAATTTTTCACTAATGTGATCTCCTAAAGCATTCTTGATAACATCATCATCTTCAAAGGCATGATATGCTTCCCATAAACTTGAAGGAATAAATTCAATATTTCTCTTTTTAAGCTCATCCTCAGACATTTTATATATGTTAGCTTCAGTAGGTTCACCAGGATCAGTCTTATTTCTAATACCATCTAAGCCTGCTTCTAACATAGCTGCAAAAGCTAAATATGGGTTACATGATGGGTCAGGACATCTATATTCAATTCTTGTAGCTTGACCACGTGCAGCTGGGATTCTAATTAAAGCAGATCGGTTTTTAAGACCATAAGCCTTATAAACAGGAGCTTCATAACCTGGAACCAATCTTTTATATGAATTTACAATAGGAGCCACAATAGCAGATAAAGCAGATGAATGTTCTAACAATCCACCCATAAAGTACAAAGCTTCTTGAGACAAACCAGTTTTAGTATTATCATCAGCAAATAAGTTTTTACCATCTTTAAATAGACTTTGATGACAGTGCATCCCACTACCGTTTTCTCCAAAGAATGGTTTAGGCATGAAAGTTACCCTGTATTTTTCTCCTTCTTCAAAAGCCATTTTAGCGACAATAGCTTTAATAGCTTGTTTAAAAGTAATAACACCATCAGCTGTTTTTAAAGCATTATCAAACTTAAAAGCAATCTCATTTTGACCTGGAGCAACTTCATGATGACTTCCTTCCACTTCAAATCCTAATTTTTCTAAATCATTGACTAAATGTCTTCTAAAATCTGGTCCTTTATCGATTGGTTCAACATCAAAGTATCCACCAATATCATGAGGGATATAGTTACCATTTTCATCTTGATCAACGATGAAAAATTCTGGTTCTGGTCCAATGTTGTACTCATAACATTTGCTTTTAAGTTTTTCTAAAGATTTTTTTAAAGCAGATCGAGGGTCTCCTGCAAACGGTTTTCCTTCAGGAGTGTAAATATCGCATATAAATCTTCCTACACCAGATTTTCCAGGTCTCCATGGCAAAAGTGAAAATGTTAATGGATCAGGCTTAAGGACAAGGTCACTTTCGTGGATTTCAACGAATCCATCTATGGATGAACCATCAAATAACATCCCATCGCTCATTAAATCTTCTATTTCCTCTTTATCATTCCCAAGAGAAACAGAAATATTTTTTGGAATACCATTAATATCTACAAACTGTAATCTTACAAATTTAATATCTTTCTCATTTACTTCATTAATAACCTTATTTACATAGTTTCCCATATAATCTTCTCCCAGTTTGATTAATTTTAATAACTTAAATGTAGTAAAGAATCTGTAAAAAAGTGTGGAGTTATTTGGAAAAATTTACTTTCATTTACAAATAGTAAAAAATCGGAGATTTTTAAACTTATAAAATCAAAGATTTTATAAATAAACTTGAAAATTTTAAAAAAACTCCACATAAATTTACACCCTCTTAATATAATTAAATATTAAAGTTATACGGATACTATTTTCCGTTATTATTTAGTTTTCTAACATATAATATATAAATATTTCCATCATTACTTTATGATATAATTTTCTTAAAACTATTTTTTTTGTATTAACTAAAATATAAAAAATAATACTCTCATAGGATAATATCTTCATATTATAAAATTAATAAAAATTAGTGGAAATATTTATGATAAGTAAAAACAGTAAAATGAGATATATAAAAGAATATAAATTACTCAAACCTAATTTCTCCCAAAATGAAGAAAAATTATTAAGGGAACTTATAAATGAATTAGTGAACTTAGCTATCTCATCTGGTGATGATTTTAGTCTAAATGAAAAAGCTTTTATAAATGATATAAAGAATTTTTTGGATTTAAAACTGCCATTAAATAGTATAGAAAGTAATGAAAAACATGATAGAAACAAAAGAGAAACATACATTAAAAATCTTTCAAACAAGTTTTTTCAAGAAATAACTGGTTATGGGAGTTTAGATCCTTTAATTAAAGATGATGATCTAGAAGAAATAATGGTTATAGGAGTCGATAAACCAGTCTTCGTATATCATAGAGATTTAGGAATGATGGAAACAAACCTATCATTTAAGAAAGAAGAGGATATCTTAACCTTAATTGATACAATTGCAAGACAGATCAACAGAAGAATAGATCAAGAATCTCCAATATTGGATGGTAGACTTTTGGATGGTTCAAGAGTAAATGCTACCATGTCTCCAATTTCAGCAGACGGACCAAGTCTAACAATTCGTAAATTTAAGAAAGATCCATTGACGATAATTGATTTAATAAAATTTAAAACCTTAAACACTAAACTTGGAGCTTTTTTTTGGCTTTGTGTTGATGGTTTAGGTGTTAAACCAGCTAATATTATAATTTCAGGAGGAACAAGCTCTGGTAAAACCACAACATTAAATAGCTTAGCTAATTTTATAAATCCTCGAGAAAGATTAATCTCAATTGAAGACACTTTAGAGTTACAAATCAATCACAAACATATCTTAAGAATGGAAACTCGCCCAAAAAACATTGAACATAAGGGAGAATTAACAATGGATGATTTAATTAAAAATGCTTTAAGACAAAGACCAGATAGGATTATTGTAGGTGAAGTCAGAGGTCAAGAAGCAATAACGCTATTTACAGCATTAAATACAGGTCATTCGGGCTTTGGAACCTTACATGCAAACAGTTCACGAGAAACAATCACCCGTTTAATCAATCATCCAATGAATGTACCTAAAATCATGACATCAGCTATTGATTTGATCATCATGGAAAACCGGATTTATCGAAGCGATGGAGTATCCATTCGAAGAATTACAGAGGTTAGTGAAGTTGTAGGAATCGAAGAAGATAATATACAATTAAATAAGATATTTAACTGGAATCCTAAAACTGATAAAATAGAAAATATAGGAATAACAAGTAAAACCCTTAGAGATATTGCTGAAACCTGTGGTACTTCAATGAAAGAAATAGAGTCAGAAATTTTAGATAGAAAAATCCTTTTAAACCACCTATTAAAAAACAATTTAAGATCAAATGATGTAATTGGAGAAATGTTTCAAAGATATTATCAAGATAAAGATGAGGTTTTAGATGAAATTAGATGAAATGGTGATTGAATGTTTGAAAAACTTTTTTATTTTCTAAATTCTTTCTTTTATGAACTTGGTAATTTGATAATATCACTCTTTGATTATAGAAATTTTAAATTTAAGATGAATAAAGGATTTTTGATAAGTAAATCTTTTAAATATAATAAACAAGAAGAGTATAGATTTAAAATAGCTGATAAAAACACTCTAAATAAGAAAAATCTAATTTATAAGATTTCACAGGGGAGTATTTTAGAAAAACTAAATTTAAGATTTATTTTTCCTATTTTCTTATTTTTCCTTGTATTGATCTTTTTAACTTTAGATTTACTCTTTTCATTAGAAATAGGATTAATTTTTTTAATAGCTATTTTATTAATAATATTTTTTCTTATAGAATATCCGAAAATACAGAAAGATAAAATTAGTTCAGAAATATCTAAAGAATTACCTTATGCTCTTAGACAAATGGTAACAGAATTAAAATCAGGGAAAGGACTACATGACACTTTAAAGTCAATCGTTGCCTCAGAGTATGATTCTCTTTCTCTTCAATTTTCAAGAACACTTGAAGAGATTAAATATGGTGAAACTACAGAAAATGCAATAATGAACATGTCAAAAAGAATAGATTCCCAAAATTTGAATAGAGTGCTATATCAAGTTGTGGGTAGCTTAAAAACAGGTGGAAACTTATCTTATATTTTAAATATAATAGCTGAAGATATTTCTCATGAGTTAAGAGTAGAATTAAAAGAATATTCCCAAAAACTTAATGGATTTGTAATGATTTACACATTTTTAGCAGTCTTAACCCCAGTTATTCTTTTAGTATTAATAATAGCAAGTTCTGCAGTTGTTGGAAATTTAATCCCATCACAAGTTGTTTTAATTTTATATATTTTCTTTTTTCCTATGATCGTGATTTTCTTAGGCTTTTTTATAAAAAGACTAGAACCAAAGACATGACAATTTATATTGTATTGTAAAATTAAATTTGTTATGATTAAATACAGTTTAGAATTTGATAAATTTTTTAATTCGTTTAAAATGCTTAATTATTTAATTATAAAATTTATATAACTTATTTTTCTAAAT
>JAISZW010000255.1 GCA_031284445.1 Candidatus Methanovirga basalitermitum
ACGATTGAAACCCCAACATGTCACTAATAACATTAACCGAAAGACTTAATACATCATCATTCAATAGTATTCTGTGTGGTGTTTTTTTTTAGTTTCATAAATAATAGTATACACCACACAATTAATACTTTACTTTACGAACTACTGAGTATAAATGAGTAACACTAAGCAAATAATAAAAAACCAAATATCTGAATTTTTAACACTCAACTTTGTACTGAAACACAAAACAGGGATTTCTTTCTCCAATAGGCGAATTGTTATCACATCAAAATAATATTAAAGACATATATTATACTCATAGGTGTCGATTATGAGTTTAAAGATAAATATGGTGCCTAAAAGGCAGTAAATATCGTAGATTATACAATACATTCACAAAAAATGATGATAGGAATACTCTTATGTAAGACTAATATAGTGTAAATTGGCATGTAAAACACATATGGACCGAGAAAAACAACTCACGGCAGAAATAGATCATATAAGATTATAGAAAGTAAGAACAGAGAAAGAGCCACAGGTAATGAACTACAACAAATAGATACACGAAATTAAATAAAGAAAGTATTGTGAAAGAGAATTTATCATATTAGGAGGTTAAGTCATTACAGTTAACACTTCCACAAACCTTAAGTGAAAGTTAGAAGTGGGTATTATTGATAATTAATGATAGTTCAACTATAGCTATGTTGAATATTGGAAGTTGTATTAAAGATGAATCTATAAGTGTATAAGTAGGGTTTTTTACTTTTATATATATCATAATAGTATGTGCCGATAGGTTTGTCACGATTTTTCGCGAAATAAATGTGCAAGATCTACATGGAGAAATGGAATGAAAATTCATGAAAAATTTAAGGCGACCATGGAATTTTGGACATAGCCAAAATGTTATCTATAAAAATAGTGCAGAAAAATTAATATTCCATGACCTTACTTCTTATAGTACATTATAATTAATATATTAATCAAAAAATTTACATAGTCTAAGAAAACATAATAAACGGTGACCAAATGTATGATTTGATAAAAAAATCTGTGGATAATGATGATGATGCTTTAGAATTGGCTAAATCTGAAAAAAATATCGTTGAAATTGTGGATGCGATCTCCGAACTTTCTTTAGATGATGTGGAGAAACTTGGAACAAGATTTAAAAAATTTCCAATTGGTTGTGATCTACATGAAGTTGTTATTGGAACATGTGCATCTGATCTTGAAAAAATTGATTTACTTGGAAATTGTATGTTATCTAATATGATTGGAGCTTCTATTCATATTTGTGCCTATGCTTTCTCAGATATAGGAGAAAAATATAATCAAAGAGGTGTGGATTTAATTGAAGAAGTTTATAATGCAACTGATGTTCCATTAGATTTAGATCATTTTGGAAAATATGGGGCTATGAGATTTCCTAAAGAAATTGTAAATTGTAGTGGAGAATGTTATAATAAAGGTCCAGGGTTTACTGGGTGTCCACAAGGGAGAATACATCAAAGATTAGTTGAAAAAGAAAAAGAAGAAGTAGAAGATATAGAAAAATGGATAAAATTTTCATCATCAGTTGCCGTTAATTTAACAAGTGAACAAGGTGGAGAAGACCATTCGGCTCCAATTAAGGAAGCAAAATATGTGGCAGAGTTAGCTAAAAAACACGGGAAGGGTCTAGAAACTATAATGTTTGTTGGAGATGGATATGATGATTTAATAACTGGGTTTGAAAGAGCCATTGATTTTAATGCTGATATATTTGTTGTTGAAGGAGGTCCATTTAATCTATCAGAGAGTCCAAATGAAGCATTTGCAAAAGCTATTGTTGCATCAAGAATTTTGTGTCCTGGAAAAGTTGTAGCAACAAATGGTGCCTATGAAAGTGAATGTAGAGTTGGTCTTAGGTCAGGATTGAACATTATTATTACAGGTTTTCCAAATAACCATCATGGCTACATGGCAGGGTATTCTCCTAAAACTGCTCAAAGAGGAAATTTTGGTCTTCCTCGAGTTATAAAAATTATGAATGAAGAAATAAAAGATAAAACTACTCGAATTCCAATTCAAAGAGATGAATTGATATCACTATCCCAAGCTGTTAAAATAGCTGGAGAAAATAATATTTATCCTAATAAAATAGGTTATTTCACGATTGGAGATGCTCATTGGGGAGTAATTAAAAATTCTAAGTTGTATAGAAATGTAGATATTGAAAATAGTTTAAATGATATCTATAATCATGTTACTGGAAGTTCAGTAGCTTTATTTGGTGGTAGATTTCTTTCATGGGTAATTGCCAAGGAACTTGATAAAAAAGTGGATGAAATAATAATTAGTGACAAAGACAGATGGGTAGAAAGGGTTACAGTCAATCATTTGCAGGAGGAACTTAATGCAACAATTATTCATGCTAATTCTAATGATGTTAAAGCATATAAAGCTACTAATAAAGGAATAATTACTTCTACGATAGAAGGGATAAATAAACAGATTTTAAAGAAAGTTCCAAATGCATTAAAGTTAGTATAACAATTTAAAAATAAGTTTAATTTGGAGAAATTACCTCAATTGACTTTTTTAATGATAATAGGCTGAGATGACATATTTGCAAATTTTCACATCAATTGAGGCATTATTTTTCGCAGAAATTCAAAAATCATATATAACTTGAATTTTCACTTTTTCGTGTTTCTATTAAATGTTACACTTCATACTATATAAAGGTTTAGTTTAACCTAAACATGAATACAAAATTTCATGAAAATAATAATTTATATAATTAATAATAAATGACTATATTGTAAAATAATTAATTTAAGAAAGTTAATCCGCTTTCACAGCTTTAAAACTTTTTTAAATAGAAAATAAGTCAATAAACTAATTTTTTAACTTTTATCTGACCATTAACAGTATCTATTTTTGTTAATGTTAAGATAGAAATTCCTGTTTCTTTTTCAACTAACTCTTTACCATTAGATCTTTCAACTGGAGTTATAATATTTAATATTTCAACTCCAATACTTTTTAAAGCATTTATTATAGATATTAAAGTTCCACCTGTATCTACAATATCATCAAGAATTATAACCTTATCTCCTTTACTTAAATAATTCATATATAAGTTTTTTTCACTATATCCAGTAACTTGTGTAACTGAAATTTCATCAGGCAAATTCATTCTCTTTTTTTTAATAATAGTAAAAGGGATTTTAGTTTCAAGAGATAACGCAGTAGCTAAAGGTATGCCCATAGATTCAATACCAAGAATTTTGTCAACATGACTAAAATCTATTTTATATTTAATAGCTTCCACTATCTCTTCTAAGATTATAGGTTCATAGATGGGTATTCCATCTAAGACAGGATTGATAACATAATCATAACCATTTATATTAGTAATTATAGATTCCTCTAAAGATTTTATAAAATTTTCTAACAACATGATTAATACTAAGGATAATATAATAAATAAGTTTATGGTTCATCAATTCCAAGTAATAGACGAAGAACCATGTTTGCTTGATGTGATGCACAAACTGTTACTCTTGGAGCCATTAAGCCGTTAAAATGTTTAGCTTCATTTTCCAAATCTCCACAAATATAGATGTTATTCATTGATTTCTTTGTTTTAATGGAATTAGAACTTTCAAAACCCGCTAAACCAGATGCAGATACTATCTTTATGTTAGGTAGTTTAAGGGATAGATTGTTAATTAGCATAGCTTTTTGATCTGCTTTATCGAATGCTTCACAAGCAATATCATACTCTTTAAATAATTCTTCAACATTATCTTCGCTTACTTTAGTGGTTCTAATTTTAACATTGATGAAGGGATTGATTTGAGATATGGTTTCTTTAAGTGCATCTGTTTTGTATTTTCCTAAGTCTTTGATTAAGTATTGTTGACGATTTAAGTTACTTGGTTCTATAACATCAAAATCTACCAGCAATAAATTTCCAACACCAATTCGAGAAAGCATTATAGCTATATTACTTCCAAGTCCACCTAAACCAGCAATAGCTACTTTAGAATTTTTAATAGTATTATAAACACCTGGTGTGGATCTTGCACTTACCATACTCTCAAACTCTTCTTCATTTACCATAGTTCCTTTTTTAATAATCACCACTTTATCGTTGAGATTCAATTTGAAATCTTCTGATATTTGAAATCCATTTAAAATTAGAACATAGTCTTCTATACAGTAGCTATCTTCTTCAATATATTCACTTACCAATTGAAATAGAGATTTCGCCTTTGTTTCAAGTTCTTTTCCATTTAAGTTAATTTTAATCATTTTTATCATCAATGTTAACATATCTTGTGAATTTTCTAATAGTATTTTCATTAAATGGTAATTTAAGTATTTTCAACCCCCACCTACGAATACCAGAATTTCATAAGAGTTTTCATCATTTAATTCATGTTTATTATAAAAATCTCTTGGTATTATTTTGCCATTACATTCTACAGCAACCTTATGTGCATCATAACTTTGAGATTTTAAGAATTCATCTAACTTCATTCCTTTTTGAAAAGTAGTTTCCTTACCATTTACCTTCATGAAATCCCCTTCAGATCTTATATTTTATCTTTCCTTACTTAAGTATCTAATATCAGTAGTTCGTAAAGTAAAGTGTGGTGTATACTATTATTTATGAAACTAAAAAAAAACACCACACAGAATACTATTGAATGATGATGTATTAAGTCTTTCGGTTAATGTTATTAGTGACATGTTGGGGTTTCAATCGT
>JAISZW010000030.1 GCA_031284445.1 Candidatus Methanovirga basalitermitum
AACCTGCAAAATTAATGCAATTCGAAAGTGGTATTTTTCTCTAGTTGGTTATATTCAACCTACGTAATAATTTACGCTTGAAATAATCTAAAGTAAACCATTATGTCAATTAATCAAACAATAAGTACGGGTCTTCATTTTAAATTCAAACTAAAATTATCAAATAATCATTCAAAAATCTATTTTCTATTATTTTTATATTTATGCAAAACAATTAAAAAATCTCAAACAAACCAAAATCATTCCTTAACTACAACCAATCAAAAACTTTTTAAATTTCTTTCTCATTTTAGAAATTTATGTTTATAATATTTGTTTATATTTTTCTTTATTCATTGTGAATCTTTAAATTTATAATTTGTAATTTCTTGGATTAATTAATTAACAGTGGGAATCTAAAATGAAAAAGATTTTAATACCAATAAACTCCATCTTTTTTTATACAAGCACAATTTAATACTATTTTTCATACAGTTCTTGATAATAATAATATAATAATAACAACATAAAATCATTATCGCTTATTTAATAATAATTTTTATTATGAGGAATTTTGTACTTCATCATCTCGATTATCAAGTTAATTATGTTGATCTTTACAATTAATAATTAATAATATTAACAATAATTAATCATGTTTGTATTTATTTAGACCGAATTCAACCACGGGATACTAGATGAGGATGAGGTTATTTTCTGTATCGAAATAACATAGAAGATATTTTTTAAAACATTTTAATTAAAAATATTAGAATAAATTTTAGTAATATTGAAAAATTTTATTTTTAAAAGATGATTTTTTTTTGGGTTTTAATTTTGACTGCGAAATATTTACATAAATTATTGGAAGAGTTAAAGTAGTTCATAATAAAGAAATGAAGTTATTCGAGTGTATTTTGGAGCACTTCACTAATAAAAATAAATAAAAATAAATAAAAAAATATTTTTCATATTGTAATAACAATTAAGAAATTAATGGTAATGTTAAGAGCAATAAGTTTATTTCCTTTTTTTTCTTTTTCAAATCTTTATTTTTTTATTTTACAATTTTTTCAAGATTTTTATCTTTAAAGAAAGTATTTATTTTTTTTGTTTAAATTTATTTAGAACATATTTTAAAACAAACCCCAAACAAACAATATCATTATCTTATTCTTCATCACTGAAATCTCAATAACTTCAACATTCACAACTTGATTGATTATGTTTTAAAAAGTGAAATATTTGTTTATAATTTGAATTATTTCTTTTAAAGCATCTTTATCTAAAGGTTTAGAAGTATCCCTAAATGAATGTTTTCACATAATCTTTTAAAGACATTCGTTCGTGTAGTAAAATTCATTGCATCCAAACAAAAACTTTAAATAAAATGAGTTTCTATCTATCTGTAAGCATTTTTTCGCTTCCATTAGGAGATTCTTTCATTCCAAATTCGCTCTCAAATTCTTCCTTTTCATCATCATCATTTTCATCATCATCATTTTCATCATCGTCATCATCAAATAAAAAATCATCCTCATCAACATCTAAATTATTCTCTTTATTAGTATCACCTTTCTTTTTCCATACTTCAGGTTTAATTGGATATCTAACCCTTATCTGTTTAAAATGACATAAATCACCAACCATATCATCAAATTTTTATTTAGAAGAATTATTTAAATTATTATAAATTAGATTAATATTACATCTTCCGCTATTATCCACAAACGATTTCTTCTTTTCTTTTATGGATTTTTAGAACAATTTTAATTTCTAAATCATGATCCAAATTATTTACATATATCCCTTTCGAATATTAAATTAATTCTCTCATCCTTTTTTTTGTAAAATTCTTCCCATCTTTATTTATATCATAGTAAATTATAGTATCTTTCTCTTTTATGCAGTTTCAAATTGCAAGGAATAAAATATTTATTAGGTTTTGAAAGATAATTTGAATAATATCCTCGTGGATATAAACTGGTTTTATCATTCCACATTCCGGGAAGATAAGGATATTCCTTTTCTAAAACTCTTAATTTTTTAATAGGTTGTTTTTCGTTACATTCTCTGATATAATTATAATAAGGTGGATCATTTTTATGAGAGATATTATAAAAACAATGTGTTCTTTGTAAATTTGGCTTTTAAATGGATGAATAACTGTATGTATCTTTTCATCTATATAATCGTTTTCTAAACTCTTTATAATTCTTGCATTTTAATCATACAAACACCTAAAAACGTTGTTCTTCCCAAACTTGAATATTAGGCGATTTAAAAAGTTCTCTAAATCTATCAATCTCCATTTCATTTTGTCTTTCCTAAATTTATATTGGAACAAAACCAGAATAATTATTTAATTCTTTTATTCCGTTGCTTGTTATTTCATAATATTTTCTAAAAACTTTATCTGTTAATTTAGGAAAATCTTTATCGTACCTAAAGGTAAGTTTATTTTTATTATTTTTATAAAGATTATAAAATACTCTAATCGTAAACCAACAAATTTTGCAACAAATTTTAGTATTTCGTTGGGATATGAAAATATATTAAATTATTTAAATCGAATTTTTTTCTTTTTTTTTTTTTAAAATTGGAAAATTTTATATTTTCAAATTTAAATTTGTAAATAAAAA
>JAISZW010000066.1 GCA_031284445.1 Candidatus Methanovirga basalitermitum
TAAAAAAAGAATTTAAAAGCAGGAAAATAGAAGAAAAAGATATAATATTCGTGTTCATGGACGAAGGATCCTTTCAAAATAGTGATAACTCACAAAGAATATGGTATTTTAGTGAAAATGGATTTATAAACATTGGACTTTAATAAATTAAAAATTATAAACTATAACAAAATGACTATAACAAGATAAATAGCTAACTCTTCAATTTTACCCGAATATTTAGGATTTTCATTTAAAGCTATTAAATAGGTAAATAGCTGTCGTTTTGCTTCATCATCATCTATTTTTGATGTGGTTTTAAAATCTATAATTCCTATTTTTCCATCTTTTCTATAGATTAAGTCAATTATACCTTCTAGAACAAATTCTCCTTCTTCTATCCTAATGGAAATTCACTTTCCAATACTTCAATGTCTTTAAAACTATTTTTTAAGTATTTTTGAAGATTGTCTATTTCTTTTTTATTTTTTATTCTATCTGTTTTTGTGGTATGTTGACTTAATATTTCATCTAAATTAATTTCTCTATTATTAGATGTTTTATGGATTTTATTTAATAATATATGTACAAAATTACCTTTTTTTATGTAGATATCATCTGATTCAGCAAATGACAAATTATACTTTAGATGATATTTAAATGGACAGTTTTTATAACTTTCCAATGATGTGAAACTAAGAGGTAATATTTCTCCATCATCCTTTCCCATATTTTTACATTGCGTCTTTGGTAAAATTGAAAAATTATTAGTTATCTTAGGGATAGATGTTGGATTAAAATCTATTCCTTTTATTTCTACCATGTTTCCACTTTTATCTAAACGAGTTGATAAGACTAAAATATCTTCAGCCCTTGTCATTGCAACATATAAAACTCTTCTTTCCTCTAGGTAATTATTTTTTTCCTTTTCTTCAAAAGATAAATTTTCTCTGTACTCTGCAAATTCATCAGGTACAGGAAATTGAGGCATTCCCATAAAACCAGTTAATTTATTTTCATCATCTCTAAATTCAGATGGAAAACTATCTTCCTGTAGACCATAAACGATAATAACTGGAAATTCTAATCCTTTTGATTTATGTACAGTCATTATCTGAACTTCATCACCTTGATCTATGGCTTTTGAGTCGTAGTTTTCTATGTTGTGGTAGAGATACCAAAACATTGTACGAAGGTTTGTTTTTGTAATTACATTTTCCAGATTATAAAGTGTATGGGATATTATTCCTAAATTACCTAATTCTTCTAAGTTTTTTTCATCTTCAACAAATTCAATGTTTAAATAGCCAGTAATATCTAAAAGACGGTAGAATACATTTAAAAGTGTGGATACCCTCCTATATTTCATGTTTTCGTTTTTTCTTTCTTTTTCAAGTTCTTTTCTTAAATTGTAAAGTTTATTAAAAAATTCTAAATCATTATTATCTTTAATTCCAAATTCTCTTAAAGTTTGAGTATTGTACTTCCATAGAGCTGGTTTTTCTACCTTTTTGAAAATTTCAATTAAAACTTCTTCATCTCTATTAAATATTCCTTTAAAGCTTCTTTTTCTACTTTTTTTCCCTGTTAATTCTTCGTAAACTTCTTTTTCAGTTTCAAGAACCTTATTTTTATATTCATTTTCAAGTTTTAAAAGAATGTGCCTTGTATTTTCAGATAAATTAATCATTTTCAATGAATTAAAAGCATCTGATGCAAATCCAGAAATGTTTAACCATTGAAATTCCCATTTATTCATAATATAATGATTTTCATCATTTTCAATCAAATAATAAAATAGGAGAAGTATTGATTTAATTTCATCTTTTTCAAGTAAGTCATGATTTCCAACCACATCGTAGGAAATATTTTCCTTTTTTAAATTTTCTGTCAATGAGAATATTTTCCCCATAGAAATGGTTCTAGTTAATATGCCAACATCACTATAGTTAGAAATTTTACCAGATTCTTTTAAGAATTTAATCAATTTCACAACATGAAAAGCTTCATCATCTTTATCTTGATTGTATAAATGATATAGGCTATTTTTAGGACCTTCATGAGATGGGTTAGCATGTATTGATTTAGTAGAATTAGAATCTCTATCCTGTTTAATGAAATTCTCACTAAATTTAACTATACTTTCTGTTGAACGATAGTTTGTTCTTAAAAATATCAGATGAGCATTGTACTTTTCCTCAAAATCTTTAAAAAATCTTACAGAAGAACCTCTAAAGGCATAAATACTCTGTTCATCATCTCCAACAACAGTAAAAGTTTCAACATCTTTCATCAATATTTCAAAAATTTTCATCTGAACAGGATCTGTATCTTGAAACTCATCAATTAAAATATTTTCATATTTTAACTCACCTACAATATTTTGGTTAGATTCCAATAGCTCCAATGCTTTTGTCTGTAGTAAAGCATAATCAATTAAATTCTCATCTTCTAAAAGCTTTAAATATTTCCTATAACTTTCACACAGATGCTGGTATCGTGCATTATACCAATCATCCTCTAAATCTCTATCTTTAACCTCTTTCTCTGGAAAAGTAAAATACTCATTTTCATCATTTTCCAAACTCCATTTAATAAAATTAAGATACTCTTCACCAACAGGAAAGTTATCATATGCATATTTTTCAAATTTATCAATATCTACTTTAAATGATGTTAATTCATTGAATTTATTTACTAATTGAGGAATATGCCTTTTTTTAAGACTCTGTCAAAAATTCTGGTGATAGACCTCATAATCATCATGACTAAAAAATGGATTTTATATTTCTTGATACCCACCCTAAAAGTAAATTTAAGACAATTACCAAAAATCGAAGC
>JAISZW010000083.1 GCA_031284445.1 Candidatus Methanovirga basalitermitum
ACTGTTGATAAATTAGCCACAACTGTTGGCAAGTTAGCTGTCGAAATGCGCACAGGATTTGCAACTGTTAATAAAAGAATTGATGGTTTAGAGAGAAGAATGAATAAATTAGAAGAAAACGATGAAAAGATTTTTGATATTCTTGCTCGTAATAATTTGAAGTAGGGTTAATAGTTAATATCTTGTTCTAATTCCTCTATTGTTATTTCTTTCACATTGCCTTTGGCATATTTGTATGTAGTTCACTTATCTCCATGTTTGATAGGAATGTAAAATATATAATCTAGTTTCTGAGATAAAGTTATATAAAAATTTCTTAACATCGTAACTTTTTCACAATATTCCTTAGTGTCAAAATTGCATGTAGGACTTTCATTATATGATTTCACTTCGAAAATATGATATTTATTATTTTTATCAAGTAAAATAAAATCTGGGAATGATTTTCTTCTAGTAATATTAATATATTCAAATGAAATTTTAGAATTTGGGTAAAAATTTTTACCCCATACTTTCACACCATCAAATCTTTTAAGTTTATTAGCAAATTCCCTCTCTGCTTTTGAGTCAAAATAAAATTCATCATCATTATTATTTGATATAATTTTCCAAGCAAAATGATCACGTTTAAAATCTAAATCACTTGGTCCTAAAATATTATCTTGACTTTTGATTACCTCAAAATAAGTTTCTGTCGCCAATTGTTCTTTTACTGATAATTCAATAGATTTTTCATAATTAATGTATAATTTTTTATTTTCCAAATCAATTTCCTGTATAAGATTACTTAATTTTATTCAATCGTTGGTATTTTTGATGTATTCTCAAGTTTTCTGCTTAGTCGTGTCCTCGACTTTGTTTCACTCTTTATGCAAATGGAAAATGCTTTCAACATTTGTTGGATTCTTATCTTTAACAAAGTCATTCAATTTGAATTCCGAATTTTCATATATTGTAGTCAAATCTTTTAAAATTGTTGTTTGTATTTCTATTTTCGGTTCGCCAATCACCTTAACCCTTTTAAATTGTCGTTCTTTATCTATGATATTCCCTCATACATATGCTTTCATCGCTAACTCTTGCTCCTCTTTAGAATATTTATCTCAATCATTTAAGATAGGGTTTCTGCGAATTCTTCCAATGACTTGTTCAGTCAATGTCTCACTTTTTGTATCTCTTATTTGAAATAACATGTTTGCACGTTTTATATCTCATCCTTCAGTTATCACCATTTTAAAGATAATCACATCAATTTGTGAATTCATCTCTTTTGCAATTTCTTTTCACTTTGTCCTTCATTGATTTTTTGGGATGATTTTAATCTTATCATTTGTGTCCCATAGTTTTAAATCATCGCACATGTACATTCATTTTAACTCTAATTCTTCCTTGTTTAATAGTTTTTTTAGATGTGCTAGTTCCTCATCACCTTTTTCAGTATTTGGTATTTGAATAATTAAACATGGATTTATGTTGAAAGTTTCTTGATATTTTTTTCTAATATCAATAAATAATTTTAAACATTCATTTAACTCGTGATATTTATCCTCCGCATAGCTCTTCCCTTCTCCTCTTGTCGGTAAATAATGTTTGATAAGTTTTGCTTCAATGGCATCTTTTTCGGTAATTTCTACATCAACAATAAACTTTGTAGTTTGTGGTGTAGCACTTACATTTATTCTCTTAAAGAAATCATGGTCATCTGCGATTTTGTCGATGTTTTTAGTTTCAATATGACATTCGTCTTTTATTAAAATAAGTTTCTTATGGCTTAATTTGAAGTTATGCATCAATGAAGCTAATGGCCCTGACATTATTTTCCCGCCTTTTTTAGCTAAGTCACGAGGTATTGTATAAACATTGTGGTTGTACTCAAGATTTACTCCAGATTCATCATTTGAAGTATCGGTAGAGATGAGGTATGGGTCAATATGTTTTAAAAAATTTTTACCATTCTTGCTCCATTCTTGAAATGTCCTATCATTTTGTTGTGCTAATTCACTTTTAGATAGAGAAGAGACTATGAAAACTAGATCTTTATTCTTTTCTAATAATTTATCCATTAGTTCAGCGATCATCACAGTTTTTCCACTGCCAGTTGGCGCTTTGAAAGTAACTTCAGTTTTAGTCTTAAGTGCTTCAATAATTTCACTTACTGCATTATTTTGTAAATTTTGTGCCTCTAATGTCATTATTCTTTTTTAACCAATTCATCGCATGTGATTTCAAAATTATCACAAATCCATTCAATTTTTTCTCTCAGTGATTTTTTTGTAACTCCATAATCTTCTGGATTTATTTTTTCAAGTGCTTCTCTATAGTAATTTACTTCATTAACTTCTAAAACATTTAGTGAGTCACCCAATGGTTTATTATGTGAAATTCAAGGAAAATTTGCTTTCCCTAAAGAATCTTTGCCGGTCATTATTCTTTTTAATCTTTCGACTGTTATCTTTTCTGGGATATCGCCTTCATCAAGCGTACATAAAATAAATTGTCGTGTTCCGCCATCTTCCAGATTTGCTTCAAGAACTGCTTGACCAGTCGTACCACTACCAGCGAAAAAGTCAAGAATTATTGCATCTTTGTTATCTATCATATTTATAAGATATTGAATTAACTTAATTGGTTTTGGAAAGGCAAAAAGATTTTTATCTTCTAAGACTTCAGTAAAATCCCTTCCACCTTCGGCTGAAAAAAAATCATCAATTATATTTTCATATTGCATACCTGCACTTGTATTTTCAATTTGCTTTGTTCGAGGATTAAATTTTACAAATTCGTATTGTTTTCTATATGCCACCCAATCTCCATCATTATTTTTTATACATTCAATAAATCCTTCTTTTTCACCAGCAATATATGCTTGTTCTGATCAAGTATAACGTCCATTCTTCTCGCCATTTTTATTGCAATGTAGAGAAAACCACTCTCCATCTGGTGCTTTAACTTTGTAATCAAGAGATTTAATATATTGAAAACTACCCGAAGAGGATGGACGAAATAAGGGAGTTAATTTATAACGTCCACGTTCGTTTATATATTTATCAGACTGTTTATATCCTAATTCTTTTAATTTTTTCTCGTCATGAGTTATTTGATTAATTGGAGTTAAATCTATATTTTTTGCATAGAATAAAATATATTCTGTATTGTTAACAACTGAATTATTTAAACTTGTGTTACCACCTGGACCATGTTTTTTTATCCACACCAAATTAGAAATAAAATTATTTTCCCCAAATACTTCATCAAATAATAATTTTAAATATGCTTGGTTTTTGTCATCAATACTACAAAATATTACTCCGCCATCGCTCATTAAGTCTTTTGCTAATCTCAATCTTGGTTCTAACATAGAAAGTAGATTATCTCTAGTGATATTGTTTTCATAATTCGTATCAGCAAACTCACCCATACTATTAGCACCATATGGTGGATCAATATAAATAACATCTATTTTATTTCTATGAGTAATTAATAAGTTTTTTAGCATTTGGTAGTTATCGCCAATAATAAGTTTATGTTTAATTCCACCTTGATCAAAACTCAATTTATTATTCTTTTCTAAATAATGAATCATCTCAGATTGTTTCTTCTCTAATTTTTGTTGGTAATGTAATCCAGTTTTTTTAAATGTTAAGCCTAAACTTCTAATTGAAATAGCATCATCCAAATTATCAGCACTCTCGATTAATTTTTTTAATAAATTAAAGTTTGTTGGCTCCAAACTACCGGCATGTACTTCTAATTCAAGAGATTCAATTAGTGATTTCTTATTTTCATCCTTAGTGCTCTCTCTCTCTCTCTCTCTCTCTATTTTATTAATGTTAGCGTCCATATAATCTTATATATATTATAAACCACATACGGTGAATTAAAAATATTAATAATTACTCTCTTGTCGCTTAACATTAATCTCATGTTTTTTAGCATAAGCAATCTTAATAGCATCAAGATCAAATCCTAATACAATCCCTAAGGCTATATATTTCTTATATATAACTGGGATTAACTTCTTTGTTTTTTTAATTTTTGTTTCATGAAGAGCACTAATCAATTTGTACAATTTGTTAATTTTCTTATTAATAATATGTTTATCATCAATAGCTGCCACATCGTCCTTTAAAGTAAACACTGCACTAATCTCAAATTGGGCACAAAAGCCAGAAATGAAGTGTAAGCCATCAGCATACTCCTCTAAAATCACTTTATTCTCACTTTTAGGTTTAAGCGATCAGTATTTAAAACTTTTCACTTCATTAGCTAATTCCCCTAATTCTACTAGCGTTGCTAATTTTCTTTCTTGGAAGGTGTTACTATAGTTTGTATTATGCTTTAAAAAGATTCCTTTATCTAATTCTGCTTGCTGTTCAACAATACGGGAGAAATCGATAATCATCTTAACGCTTAACGAATTGTGGACTTCTACGAGCGCCATAGTGTCCAGGTTTCTTCCTTTCTTTTGC
>JAISZW010000102.1 GCA_031284445.1 Candidatus Methanovirga basalitermitum
AACATTCATATCGGTAACCCCATCACCAATCATTGTTAAAAATGGGTTTTTGTATCTTTTTTTGATTTCTTTACATGCATCAATTTTACCATCAACATATGTTAATGGACTGTCATTCAAAACAAGTTTCCCATCTTTCTCTATAAAATCATTTGCAAAAACATTTTTATTTGATATTTTAAGTAATTTAGCAACATAATCAATGTTTATTTTAAAACCCCCAGATAGCAAATACACTTCACATTTCTCTTTGAATAACAAATTAAAAACATCTTTAATTTTTTCAACAAGGTTGTTTTTTATATATCGGTTTTCATCAACAAAGTTTTCTTTTATTAAATTAGTTAAATAAAATCTTAAAATAAAAGCTTTATGGTAATCATATTCGCCATTTAGTGCCTTATTAGCAATTTCATCTAGTTTTTTAGATTTTTTCTTATCATTAATATTTTGTGAAATTATTTTATTTAGAGATTCAAATGTAATAACCGTCGAATCAACATCAAATACAAAAATTAAGTCTTTCATAATAAATATTATAGATTAATTTTTCTTCTTTTTTTAACATATGCAAATTGTGGGATATATTTTAAAAACACAAATTTGTAGAGACAAATAAATGCGATTGCCGCTACCAGCGAATAAACTATAGCAATAATCGTATACCCTCATGTATTTTCAGGAAATAAATTCGGAAGAGGGAAATAACGGAGTAGGTTTTGTCAATTTTCATTAAAAATATGGCACATTATCCCAATAAAAATTAAATATATAAATGCAGTGATACTTCCCCATAGAATGTATATGTTGGAGAATTTATATGGACGGTATATAAATAATCATATACCACAAAAAATTATTAGCGTGTGTGAAACACAACCTCAAAATATTTTATATGTATCAAACATATTTCCATTATCGGGAATTCCAAATAGCATTTTTGGTGCAAATAAAAATATAAATACAGTAATAAAACTAGTTACGTATGCTATTGTATATCCAATATTTTTAACAAATGAATCTTTTTTGCCAAAACAAATAAACGAAAATCAAAAAATATTACTAGCACAAACGCTAAAAGGGAGCGTATATTTATCATATGGTGGGTTGTTTAGTCCATTTATGATACCAATAATTTGTTTAAATATTTCTCCTGCTATTAGCATAATGGTTACTATCAATAATGGGAGATAGTAGTATTTTTGATTTTTTTTATTGAAATACAAAACACACGTTACTAATGCAATGGCGACAATTGCCAACATACACGGAACAATAATTATTAAACCTTTAGAATACATTGGTTTTTACTAAGTAAAAACAATTTAATATATATATATATATATATATATATTGACAAAAATTTATTTTTCATTAGATTGTTTTTCTCCCCATAATATATCTTTGCAATTTTGCAGGAATTAAGATTGTACCATCTTCTTGTTGAAAGTTTTCGACGACAGCGATTCACAAGCGATTTAAACTTGTACCCGTACCATTTAATGTATGGACATATTTTGTGCCCGCATCATCCTTGAATTTAATTCCTAATGCCCTTGCTTGGTAATCTAATACATTAGAACACGAAGAAATTTCACGGTATCGATTCTCACTAGGTACTCACACTTCAATATCATATGTCTTTGTGGCAGCATCACCGGTGTCACCACTACATAGTAAAATTGTGCGGTATGGGATTTCTAATAATTCAAGAATTTTTTCTGCTTGTTGCACCATTTCTTCTAGTTTATTAAATGAATCAGACGGATTGACAAAATTGACTAATTCAGTATTGTAAAATTGATGCACTCTTAAAATTCCTTTTGTATCTTTTCCAGCACTTCCAGCTTCTTTTCTAAACGAAACAATTGAACTTGTAATTTTAATAGGCAAGTTAGTCAATACTTCATTCATATACATTGATGTTAGGGGGTGTTCCTCAGTCCCACTTAAAAATTGTCTGTCAATTGTTTGATACATATCTTCTTCAAATAATGGTAGTTTTCCTAATCCATAAAATGGTTCAGCATTCATAATGATTGGGGGTAATACTTCTTGATAACCACTAGCAATGTGTGTGTCGAGTGTAAAATTTTTTAACGCTCGCATTAATACTGCCCCATCCCCAGTTAAAAAATACATTCGACTTCCAGCGATTTTCACCCCGCGTTCAAAATCTAATAAGCCTTTTTCAACCCCAATTTCCCAATGAGGTTTAGGAGTAAAATCAAATTTTGTTGGTTCTAAATATTTTTTTACTTCTACATTGTCATTTTCATCTTTCCCAACTGGCACAGATGTATCTAATATGTTAGGAATAGAATACATAACTTGTTCTAATTCTTTTTGTAATTCGTTTGCGTCATTTTGTAAAGTATCAATTTCACCTTTCATACTATGTATTTTAGATTTTATAATATTAGTTTCATCAATTTTATTTTCTTTAATTAATTTTCCCACTTGTTCACTTAGAGAATTTTTCTCAGTATTTAGATTTTGTAATTTAGTGGCAACGATCCGTCATTTTTTATCTGTATCTTGAAATTTTTGTAAGGCAGGATAGTCTTTGTTTCTTAACAAAATATTTTTTTTAATTTCTTCAAAGTTTGTTCGTAATATTTTAATATCCAACATATATATGTTATTATATTTTTAATTTTCATTCAGGATTAATATCGATACTATATGAAAATTAATGCTTTAAATTATTAAGTTTAATTACATTCTCTACTCTATCTTCTATTTTTTCTACCTTGTCATCAATCTTATCTACCTTAATGTTTAATTGTGCTATTGCTTCTCCATGCTCTTTTAAAGTGGTAATAACGGCGGAATTAAATTCTTTTTGCTCACTATTAAATTGTTTTTGTTCTTTAACAAAAGAAACCACTTCGTTATTAAATGCTTCCTGTTTTACGATAAATTGTAATACTACATCTTTAAATGATGGTTGTTTCGATTTTTTGTTCCCACCTCTTCCTCTCCTTCCACTTGTACAGCCATTCCCATTTTTAGTAGATATTTCTGTTTTAAACTTATCACCAATTTTGACAGTTTCATTCGAAGATTCAATGATTTTTGCTTTAATCTTCTTCATACAAATATTATGCTAAAAAACCTCTCCTAGGGTATTAGCCCTACCAATATCGGGCACAAATTCTATGCCATCACTAAATTTATGGTAGATGTTCATCTTTTTTGCCATTATAGCCATATATAAATTATAAATCACTAGATTTACTATGATTTTAAATTGTTCAAATTAATGACATTATTTACTTTATTTTCTAAATTATCAACTTTAGTTTCTATTCTTTTATTAAATTCTTTTTGCTCATTATTGAATTGTTCTTGCTTTGCATTAAATTGTTCTTGCTTTACATTGAATTGTTTTTGCTCATCATTTACTTGTCTTTGTTCTTTAATAAAAGAAACCACTTCGTTATTAAATGCTTCCTGTTTTACGATAAATTGTACTACTATATCTCTAAGAGAAGGTTGTTTTGGCTTACTATGGCCTTTGTCTCCGCCATTTCTACCTTTTGTTGGATTAATTTTGCTGGTAGAAACTTTTTGATATGTAACTTCATCGCCAATTAGTTTTTTATTAACTTTTGCATCAGTTATTCTAATCTTACCCATATATACATATTATAAATGATTTTCCAATCAAACATATGAGGTTAAATACACCAAAAATGAAGTTTGTTTTACCTCCTGGTCTAATTTAATTTTATAATTTTATTATGGGTCCTAATTGGGTAGGTATTACGTTGACATTAATTACATTATTATTGATTGCTGGCGTCATTGTTGCTCATCCCTATATAAAAAAAGTAACAAATACATATTATTTTTGATTAGGGATTGGCATAGTTTTATTGGTTTATCTAGTCCTAGGAAGGTTTCAATATAATTTCCATGATTTTTGATCAGCAAAAGATAAAGAAGGATATGTAGCTTCAAAGGGGTTATTATTAGATCTTTGTCCGTTTGTGGCATTTGTTTTGCCAATTACGTTAATATTAGATCCCACAAGAAAATCATCATGTGTTTTAGCTTATTATGGTATCTTTGGGGGCATTGTTACATTCCTAGGTAATTTCTGTGTGCAAAATGATTTTCCAAGCATTGATGCGGCTTGAAGTTGAAGATGAATATTTCTTGGTGACGAGATGAATAGAATGTATTTTATGATGCATTTTATTCTTTTGTTTTTTTCGCCATTTGTATTGTTAAATTCTAAAAGGACATGATGGTTGGATATTACATGCTGTGTGGGGTTTATCTTAAGTTATTTTGGATATGTATTAATATGTGTACATAAATTTAATGTTGATAGCAATGCTACGGGGTTAGTTCCTGGCGATTGAGAACCTGGCGGGGAATATGGGAATGTGGCTAGTTTTTTACCACTTCCTTTCCCGTGAATAGTGGTTGTTGCTTACTTGTTAGTTACAGCGCTAATAATTGGCTGAATATTTTTATATTGATGATTACAAAAAAATAAAAAGTATACTTATATTTATAAGTTTAACGATTTATTTTTGGTTAAAAATAGTAAACATTAAACAGACTTTACATTCTATAATATAAACGTATGAATATTAAATCAAAGAAAATGCCGAAGATAAGTAGAGAGAGAGAGAGAGAAGCCTGTCATATGAGCATTATTTGATGATGCTGAGAGCAGCTACTATAATGCGATTAAAAAATATTTTGATGGTGAATTTGAAGTTCACTGTATAGGAATTAATGATAATGATTTTCCTAAATCTAATAATTATTTTTATCATAAAATAGATTTATCTTTAATCAATTTTCATTTAATTGAACAACTTTCTAAATTACCATACCCAGACATTGTTTTAGCCTCTCCACCATGTGAAAGTTGAAGTGGCGCAGATTGTGGCGGCGTGATGGTTAGAAACATCGAAAAAGATTGTCATTGAACTATTAATAATTCTAAATATTATGATGAATATTTAAAAAAATGTCATAAAGTTAAAAGACGTTTTTTCATACAAAAAGAAATTTCAAGAGTTTTGGGTGAGGCTACAATTGGTGCTACAATACAAATTATCCAATATTTTAAACCTAAATGTTGAATAATTGAAAACCCCCAAACATCTAAGACATGACAATATCAAAAAAATCATTGGGATTTTATTGGTAAAGAAAATTTAACATATTATTCAAGCTATGACAAATCATTTTCTGCTAAACCAACTATTTTTAAAGCAAATATAAAATTAAATTTAATTTCTAAAAAAATAAAAGGTGCAAATGAACATATGGCTAAAGGAAATTATGCAAAAAGATCAAGTATTCCACTTGGATTAATTAAAAACATCATTGAAAGCATAAAGGCAGGAGGAAAAATAAATTAATGATATTATTTAAATTATCTGGTGAAAATTTTCCTAAACCTAATGGAGATGGTGTTATAAAATTATTACGTTCTGGTGGCCTAAGAAACGTTGATAATTATGAAGATGTTGTAATTGTAAATAAAGATAAAATTTTATATAAAGGTTATTTACAAGGCATTAGTAATGATGGATATTGGACTATTAATAAAGTAACATTGAATCCCATGTTAAATTGTAAAGGTAATCTTTACATTGCGTTTTTTCATAATTTAATCATTCCTGGCGCTAACCAAGGATCACAAAAATTAACAACGACATGGAAGATTGCAACAATTGAAGAAATTTTTAACAATTCAATAGATCTTCCGAGTTTTAAGAGGTGATTGAATGAGTAAAGATATTTTACCGAAATACGAAGGCATTTTTGATATTATAAATTCTGGTTCTGTAATACATATTCCATTTTATCAACGAAAATATGTTTGGAAAAATGAAGTGAAAATTTTCTTAGAAGATATAGAACATTTACTGGATACGACATATTTTGGACAAATAGTTTTTCGTGAAAATACTACCCCTGGAGCAAGTGGAGAAAGAATATTAAATGTTATTGATGGACAACAACGAATTACGACATCAATTTTAATTTTAAAAGTTTTATACAAAAAATTTTGTGATCTTGGCATTAATACTGACTTAAATCAAGCAATGGAAAATATTAAAGAAAAGTTTAAAAATATTTCATATGAGTTCGATACTTTTAAAAAAATTTTAAATGATGAAGAGATTGAAAAAAATAATAATGAAATTTATTGCGCTTGATTGACAATTAATGAATTTTTTAAAAATAAAACAAAACAACAATTAGAGCAATTTCAAGAAAATTTTAGAAATAATGTAAAAATTGTAACACTAACTTGTAAATATTATTCAAATAAAGATGAATTAACTATTTTTGCTGATATTAATTCTAAAGGAAAGCCATTGAGCATTGGTCAATTATTTAAAAATTGGTGTTTTAAAAATTGTATACACGATATTTTAGAAAATAACGATAAAGTATTACAAGAATTATGATCAAAATATTGTAAAGGATTAGATGGCGAAAATAGTGATGGTTTTTTTGAATCATTGTACTATTATAAAACACCTAATGAATTTTCTACAGAAGAAAAATCAAGAATGTTATTGAAGGAAATTTCAAAATTATTTAATACAACAAATGAAGAGCTTGATATTGATGGCTTTACTAAAATGTTGGTGAGGATTAGTAATTTAAAAACTATATATGATCAAATCAAAGACAATAGCATATATAATCGGATCACCGATATTACACGGAAAATTTCGCCAAGTAAAAAAAATTTATTTTATCCAATACTTTATTATTTTTATGAAAATGCTGTGGCCAATGAAGAGCAAAAAGAAATAATAGTAAAATGTTGTTTTTGGGCAGCATGTGAATATATACACGGAGGACAAGGAGATTCACAGACAAAAAGGACATTTTTCGAACGTATACATAAATATTTTGCGACAAAAAATTTTAGTGAAATTTATAAAATTAATATCGATATATCTATCGATAGTTTTAAAAATTATGCAAAAGATGATTGAGCTATCAAATTTATATTATGATGTATTGATATTTTTCCTAATGGTTTTTATGCTGATGATACTAACTGAACTTTTAACGATAAAAACATAACTGTGGAGCATATTATGCCGCAATCACTAAGTGATAGCGTTATATGAAAAGAGAAATTATCTAAAAATAGTAAATTAAGTAGTGAAGATATAAAAAGTGGATATGACAAGTATAAAAATAAAATTGGTAATTTTTTATTACTGACACAAAAAATTAATTCAACCGTTGGAAATAAATATATAACTGATAAACAAAAGGAATATGAAAACTATTGTAAGGGTTTAAAGACATATATGAATAATGATGAAAGAATTGATGTAAGTAGAAAAAATTCATGAAATTTCGAAGATATAGAAAGAAGAACTGACGCACTTTCTAGTTTAATTATGAAAATAATTGAAAATATTAATAATTAATTATAATATTTCTATGGCAACAATTATTCACGCAAAAGATTTAAGACCAGGAATGACTTACTTAGATAATGGTAATATTTTTTTAGTATTAGAAAACACATTCAATAAAACCTCACAAGCTAAAGCCGTAATTAAAGTTCGAGTAAGAAA
>JAISZW010000129.1 GCA_031284445.1 Candidatus Methanovirga basalitermitum
AATATATTTTAAAAAACAATAATTTTGAAGTTTGAAAAAATATTTGGAAAATGAATTTAAAAATTTTAGACTTTATTCATAACCATTGAAGACTTGAGCCTGACCATTTCTTAAAATATGAACATTACGACCTATTCTATATCCTTCTTCTTCGGCTAGTTCACCATATAATGATAACATTGACAAATTACCATGTGCAGGAATTATATGTTGTGGTTTAAGCATTCTCAAGAAATTTCTATGGTCTTCACGACCAGCATGTCCTGAAACATGGGCATTTGGATATATTCTTGCACCACTATCTTTTAATCTTCTTTCCATAAGATATCTATTTGCTACATTAGCTGGATTAGGTATAACACTTGCAGAAATAATAACATTATCATTAGGTTTTATAGTAAAAGGAGTTTTTCCTTTTGCAATCCTTGAAAGCAAAGCATCAGGTTCTCCTTGATGACCTGTTACAACAAGCAAATATTTTTCTCGTCTATCAACTGCCATGTTAAGTGCTTCATTAACTCCTTTTGGTTTTCCAATAACTTTTGCATTAGAAGGTAAATCCAATATACCTAAAGATTCTGCTAAACCACAGAATCGTTCCATTGATCGTCCTAAGAATAAAATTTCCCTGTCACTATTTTTAGCAATGTCTGCAATAGTTTGTATTCTTTCAATATGAGAAGAAAATGTGGTTATTATCATCCCTTTTTCCTCATTAAGAGGTTTTTTCATTAAGTCTTCAAGTATTAATTTAGCTACTCTTTCAGAATAAGTCTTAACTTGGTCAAACCTGTCAATATCAGTTGATTCGACAATAAGCACTAAAACTCCTTGTTTACCTAATGATTTTAATCTATCATAATCTGGTGGTGGAGAGATTTTCTGATAATTATCAAACTTAAAATCATTTGCATATACTATAACCCCTTCAGGAGTGTGAAGTGCTGCAATAGCTGCTTGAGGAATACTGTGAGTAACTCTTACTAACTCCAAAGTTATTTTATCTGATAGTTTTAATTTTTTCCCTGTATTTAAGCTATGTATTGGATTTTCCACCTCAAATTTTCTCTCCCACTTAATTGTTCTTTCTATAAGAGCTACTGTATAAGGTGTAGCTATTATAGGTGCATCATATCTATGAGCAAGTTTAGCAACAGCACCAATATGATCTAAGTGTCCATGAGTAAAAACAATTCCTATTACTTTACCATCAACTTCTCTCATTAATGTATCATCAGGAATCACTCCTCTTTCAATAAGATCTAAGCTATGCATTCTATCTATATCAGTATCTTCATGAATATTAATTCTATCTAAATGAATACCCATATCAAAGATAACTACCTCGTCTCCTACTTTTACAGCAGTCATGTTTTTTCCAACTTCTTCATAACCACCAATTGCAATTACTTCTACAGTCAAATAATATTCCTCCTTGTGTATTTTTTTGTGTTAAATCCTCTTTCATTTAACCATGATTTAGTTTCTCCTTTGATTATTAAATTAGATTTTTTTAGTTCTTCAATATTTGAAGCACCAACTAAAAACATGGCAAGTCTCAAAGATTTCTTAAAGTTTTGAATAAAATTAATAACAGCATCACTACCAATACGTACTTTTTTAAGAAATGGCAATGCCATTCCTACAGCATCAGCACCTAAAGCTATTGCTTTAGCAGCATCAAGCCCAGATCTAATTCCACCAGATGAAACAATAGGTATACTAATAGAGTTAGACACTTCTACCGTGCTAACAGCTGTTGGAATACCCCAATCCCAAAACAATTCACCAAGGTATTTATCTTCTAATCTATAAGTTTCAACTCCAGCCCAACTCGTACCACCAGCACCAGCAATATCTATAAAATCTACATTTTTACTTTCAAGCAATTTAGAATCTTCAGCTGAAATTCCAGCACCTGTTTCCTTAACCATAACAGGAACATCCACATTATCAACGATCTCCCCAATTGAATCAAGAATTCCTTTAGAATCAAGATCTCCTTCTATTTGAATAGCTTCTTGAAGTGGATTTAAGTGAATAGCTAAAATATCTGCATCAAGAAGTTCAATAGCTTTCATACTGTAGTTAATTTGAGAAGCTCCAATATTACCAATTAAAATTGTTGATGGAGCATTTTCACGAGCAATATTATAAGTATATTCTAATTCTGAATTTTTAATAGCTGCTCTTTGACTTCCAAGTCCAAAACCTATTTTTTCACTCTCAGCAACAATAGCTAATTGCTTATTTATAGAAGCTGATTTTGGATGACCACCAGTAAGAGCTGTTATAAACAATGGAATATCCAATTTTTTCCCGAATTTTTCAGTAGAAAGATCTATTTTTTCCATATCGACTTCAGGTAAGCTATTGTGTATAAAATCAATATCATTGAAGCCAGTTTTCTTATTTTTATATTGAACATTAAAGTTTTCACAAATTAACAAGTGTTCTAACTTTCTATTTGAAATCATATTTATCATTAATCCTGTTTAACTCAAATTTTTGATTTTATTAAAGTACCTTTAACTTCAACACCTTCCAGGGCATTTTTAATTAAGTTTGGAGTTTGAGCATTTATAATCATGGATTCAATTCCTAAATCAGCAAGTTCAAATAGTTCTTGAATTTTACCAAACATTCCACCAGTAACATCAACACTTGTAGTTGAATCAAAACCATCCAAGTCTTCAAAAGAGTTTAAAACTTTTATTAGTTTTGCATCATTATATAATTTTGGATTTCTATTAAAAACACCATCAACATCAGTTGCCAAGATCACTTTCTCAAATTTCAAATTTTTAGCTAAATAGCTTAATATCTGATCTCCAGATACAACCGCCATTTTAAGTTTATCATCTAAGACAACATCACCATAAAGAATAGGTAGGAAACCTTGAGAAATGTAGGCTTCTATTAAATCTAAATTAAAATAGCTAACTCTCTTATGTGATGTTTTTATTATTGATGATGGAGGAATCGGAACAATTGGAATATTATTTTCAATGAAACAGTTTGATATTACTCCATTAAACTTATTAACAGAATTATGAACTATAGAAAATCCAATTCTCTTCTTAGGATACTCTTTATCAGGAAAAGGTTCCCCAATTTTATATTTTTTAGCATAAGGATGCCCAAAAGAGCCAGCTCCATGGATAATAATTAAACCATTATTTTTTAGATCATAATCATTTAAAAAATCTTTAATTTCAATAGTTACTCTATTTAAATTCTTAAAATTAATTTTAGGTTTTGAAGAATCTTTTTTTGTTAATATGCTTCCTCCTAACTTTAAGATTATCATTGAAACTCCATAGAAAACTTTTTAAATTTACTCTCTTGTTTTTAAAGTAATTCCTTCGTGAGAAATATTAACTTTAATCGCATTATCATACTTTCTTAAAGAATGATAAACCTCACCAGAACGAGTTGGACAATATGCTATCATGCTACCTCCACCTCCAGCACCAGTAATTTTTGAACCCAAAGCACCATATTTTCTTGAGAGATAAATCATTCTTGAAAGTTCAGATGTATTAACCCCAATAGAATCTAATAATCCTTGATTAATATTCATTAACTCTCCGATTTTATCCTTATCATCTTTTAAAATAGCTAATTTAGCTTCTTCAGTAATTAAACCCATTGTTTTTATAATAGAGTTAACAATATCAGGACATCGATTTTTTAACTGAGAAACCTGATTAATCACCTTTGATGTACTTCTCTTTCTTGATGTATATCCAATGACAAAGGCTGATTTAAAATCTACATTAAATCTTGAAACTTTTTTATCTTTCCCCAAATAAATTAAACCTGCATGAGTAGAAATTGATGTATCCAATGGGCTTGCAGTACCTTGAACTTTCTTTTCAACATAATGAGCATTATGAGCTAATGTCTTTTTACTGAATTTTTTATTATGGAATCCATATAAAGCAGCTAATGTAGCTACTGTGACTGCTGCAGATGAACCTAAACCTGAACCAATAGGAAAATCCATCGAAAGAATAATATCAATAGGACTATGGTCATGAACTTGATATAGTGTCTCTAAGATATAACGAATTATTCCAGGCCTTCCAGTGACAATATCATAGGTTTTATTTTCAGTATTTAGTCTCGCTTCAAAATCTAAATCATAAGATTTTAAAGTTGTGAAATCATTTTGACTTTTTTTAATAGAAATAGTAGCTTTTTTATCTACAGCCGTAGCAATAGCTGGTTGATCATAAATAACTGCATGTTCTCCAAATAAAATGATTTTTCCAGGAGCAGAAGCAATAGATTCCATTCTATCTTATCCTACTATAATTCATACCAAAAGATTACAGATTTTTTCTCATGAAAACAAATATTAGTCAATATATCATCAAATACTACTATCTAATCTAAAATTTAAGAGTAAACTCAGATGGATCAATATCTAAATCTTCATATTCACCGATAATTCCTTTGATTCTTAAGATTTCTCTTGCTAATAACCAATAAACTAAAGCTATGGATTTTCTTCCCTTGTTATTAACTGGTATCAATAAATCAACAGAGTTGAGTAAATTTTCACTATCGCATAATGCTAAAAGCGGAATACCATTCTTTTTAGCTTCAATAACAGCTTGTGAATCTGATCGCGGATCAGTAACCAAAATCACCTTTGGCTCCATAAATTTAGCATAGTTAGGATTAGTTAAAGTTCCAGGAATAAATCTACCAGGAATAGTTTTACAACCAATAATCTCACCGAATTTTTTAACTGGAGCTTGACCATACTGTCTTGTAGCCACTACCAAAATATCATCTGGATCATACTTAGCTAAAAAGTTAGCTATTGCAATAATCTTATCATTAGTTTTTTTAATATCTAAAACATATAAACCATCAGTTCTAACTCTAAAAATATATCTTTCCATATCTTTAGTTTTTTGTTGAGTTCCAATATGTAAACCAGAAGCCAAATAATTATCTAATGGTATTAATAACTCTGACAATCTAATCACCTTTATAAACAAAATTAATTTAATTGCGCCATAGAAGGAGTTGATAACTCTTCTTCAATGTGAATTAACTCATTTAATTTAGCTATTCTCTCTCCACCAACAGCACCAGTCTTAATAATTGGAGCAGCGAATGCAACAGCTAAATGAGCAATGGTTTCATCAGTAGTTTCACCAGACCTATGTGAAACAACAGGAACAACATTATTTTCTTTAGCCAGTTTAACAGTTTCATAAGTTGCAGTTAAAGAACCAATTTGATTAGGTTTAATAATAATAGCATTAGCTGCTCTCTTTTTAATACCTTCAGCCAAGATATCTTTATTAGTAACAAAAAGGTCATCCCCACATATTAAACATTTATCACCAACCAACTTAGTTAACTCAGCAAAACCTTCAAAATCAGACTCATCAAATGGGTCTTCTACATAGAACATACCATACATTTCAATAATATCTTTTACATATTCAATTTGCTCACCAGTATCCCTTGCAATATTGTCCTGAGCATAAACATACTTTTGTTGAGTTTTATCCCACAATTCAGATGAAGCCATATCTAAAGATGGTTTGATACTAATCCCAAGTTCATTACCCACTTCTTCACAAGCTTGAGATTGAATTTCTAAAGCAACATCATTTGCAATATTTGGAACCCAACCACCTTCATCACCCTTTCCACCAGTAAAAAGAGAATCTTTTTCCTGAATAAGCTCTTTTAATCTCTTATGAACAGCAATATTTGCAAAAATAGCCTCAGTTATATTCTTAGCACCAACAGGAACTATTAAAAATTCTTGAATATCAGGAGCATTAATTCCTGCATGAGCACCACCGTTCATCATATTGCCCAATGGATAAGGAATTTCATTTCTAAAGTTTCCTCCTAAGAAACTATAAAGAGGAAGATTATAAGAAGAAGCAGCTGCTTTTGCAGTAGCCATAGAGACTGCAACTGTGGTATTTCCACCAATGGAACTATAATTATCAGTACCATCAATCTCTTTTAAAATTGTATCAATTTCAGATAAGTTCTCACTATCCATACCAATGAGTTCTGAAGAGATTAAATCTTCAATCTCAGTAATTATTCTATCAACTCCACCTTCTGGAAAAGAAACCACTTCACGAGAACCAGTACTTGCTCCACTCGGTGCAGCAGCCCTCCCAAATCCATTCCATGTGACTACATCTACCTCAACAGTAGCATTGCCTCTACTATCTAAAATTTTTCTAACATGAATATCTTCAATAACACTATCCATAAAAACACTCTCCCATTATAGAGAAATATCATTTTCCTAACATGAATATCTTCAATAACACTATCCATAAAAACACTCTCCCATTATAGAGAAATATCTTCATATAATATGACTATTAAACATTTACAAAAAAAACAGCAAATACATACAAACAACCCCAATGAATACCAATATTAATCAGTATTTATTATCGAGGTCTTTGCATATAACCCATTATAAACTATAAATCTCTATTTTATAAGTTAAAAATAGTGTTTTGATTTTAATAGAATAATTTATAGATTAATGGTAAGTTTACTATTATGATTATATTTACTATTATTTATATTATTCAATCATTATTTAACTACTAATTATACAATCGCTATTATTATTTATTTACTATTATTTATATTATTCAATCATTATTTAACTACTAATTATACAATCTCTAGAAACTGGGCATCAATTCTAAAATCGGCAAAAGATTAACACTTTAACCATGGTTAGATGCCATTACATGCACATATAAGACAACTTTTACATCCATTTTAGAGGCTAAAAAATATTTGTCACCCAATTTCTCTATTATTATTTAACAAATAAAGCATTAATAAATATTTGTCACCCAATTTCTCTATTATTATTTAACAAATAAAGCATTAATTAAAAAATCATTTTTTTATAAAAAAATATATTCTACATATAATTGATTATAACTATAACAATATAAACCTTTATAATTTTTTTTACCAATGATGAAAACATACAACCTTCAATAAACTCAAAAATTCCATCCTTCTAAACCCAAAAAAATAGGAAATAATTATTTTCTTCTCCAATAAACTAAACCAAGAACACTTAAAATAGCTAATAATATCAAATGAAAACCAGTATTAGGTAATGAATGACCAAACCAATTACTCAAACCATTACTAATTGAATTATGACCATTACCAGTACTATTACTACCATTATGATTAGGACTAGGACCAGGTGACGAAGGAGCAGGTGATGGATTATCACTTACTGTAATTAACTTACTACTATTAGATGAAATGTAGGTATCATTGCCAGCATACTTAACCGTTAAATTATACACTCCAACAACCTTAAATATATAATTTAGGTTGGATAGGTCAATCAAACCATTTCCATCAGTTGTAGTATTAGCAATACTTGTATTATTTATAAAGATTTCTAAATTTGTAAGAGATACACCCACACCATTACCATTGGTTAAATTGATAATACCTGATAGTTTATCACCAGCTTTAAGAGGTGTTTTGACATTATCTAAACCAATAAATGTATTTTGCTTATCAACAGTTATATCTTTACTTGCAATAGTTGAATTGTAGGTATCATTACCAAGATATTCAATCGTTAAATTATACACACCAGCACTACCAAACACAT
>JAISZW010000201.1 GCA_031284445.1 Candidatus Methanovirga basalitermitum
GATATGACTCAAAAATCTGAAACTTGTAAAGCAAACTTGCGACAGAATCCAGATAATAATCTCCCTTTATTTGCTAACGATTTAGAATGTATTACAAAAAGTCATTTATTCGATAGATATAGTTATACTGTTGAATTCCATAAAACAAGCAAAGAGGAAGACCTAAAACACATTTCAATCGCCCATGAAAGAATTAAAGTATGTACAAGTAATAAAAGAGAGGATAGGTCGAAAATTGGCTAATGGCTAAAAAGATAGTATATGGAAATCCAGATGAATATTGACAGTTCTCAAATCTCTATCATAACGAGCGAGAGAACTTAAACTTAAGATAAGAAAACAAGAGAAGACAAGAAAAACAATATCTTTCTCTAAAAGAAGACGAATGGTTACAATATCATCTAACTTTTACAAATGGTGATGCATAATCTCACTTACCACATCCCTCTTAAAAAACTCAATTTTAATCTTAAAAGGTAAAATCTGGAGAAAATATGATGAAGTAACACCAATGATGTCTGCAAGAAACTGAGCATGTATGATCTTTAAAAGAACTATTAACATTCCCATTCCACGTACACAAAAACATCAGTAGTTAAAAGGGTCACCACCCAATTGGTGTAGAAGATGAATATAAAACAAAAAATAAAATTATCAAAAAGATGCTGGGTTAGAAGATGAACACTCCAAATAAACTTATTCTGGAGTCCTCAACCACATACACTACTATTTTAACCTTATGTTGAAAAAAATATGCAGATAAATTGCAAAAGCAATATATCATGCCAATAATGTAGATAAAAAAATCTCGAGAAGTTAAATTTTTTTTAACAATAGTTGTTTTAACATTAAAGGATGAAAGTATGCTTGAGCGGCTTGTTATGAAGTGACACGAACCGTTCTTAGGAGAGGTTAGGAGGGAAACCTCCTGATTTCATCCGACTAAATCTAAAAGAAAATACATTATGAGTTAAATCAACCATATACCATTTTTTTTGACTTGTGAATTATTAAAATTCATCAATACAATGAGGAAAATTGTATACTGATAATGAGAAGATTTAAAATGACCTAAATGTGAATACAAACTATAACGGATTAAGTGGGGTTTATTGCGATTAAACGAATTTTCAACAGTTAATGTATGAAAAAATGTGAATTCATGTTTTACTCAGGTTTTCTGATTTTTAATCTTTCCTACAATAGGATCGAAGTAATACATTTAATCTTTTTACTAATTATATTTTCAATTTTATGATTATGAAGATCTTGAATAACTATAAAGTGTCTTTTTTGATCACGATTCTTTCAGTACCATTATGGTTATATAGTTCAAATGACAAATTACTAATTAAAGAGGTCGTGTTATTAATTTCATGTTTTAATATTAACTTTTTCCATTTATTTAATATTTTATGGGATGTTTATTATCTGATAATAAATTTACCATGGATGCTGTTGCACAATTCAAATATTCAAATTTTAAACTTTGATTAAAACAGATGTTTATTTTATATGAGAATTAAAAACTGTTTATAAATAAAAATAAACTATTATAATGATTTAAATTAAAAATAAATGAATTTAAATTGTCATCAGGATGAATAAGTAGTTTAAGTCAGAAGAAATTTTTAAATTGATTAAATTATCTTATTTTTATTTAAATTATTTTATTAATTTTATAAATGAATATAATTTTTTAATTTTTAAATTAAATAATTTATAATCTTTTATTCATTGTAATATTAGATTTAAACGAGAATTATTTTTTGATTAAAATAATTGTGCAACAGATCCCCCCATGGAATTTCGAGATAGACCCAAAATTTATTTTTTAAAGTTAGAAACGGAAAATCAAAGATTTCCCTAAATTCACTTTGCGAATAAACAAAAAATCTTTGATTTTTCTAAATTCACTTTGTGAATAAATCTATGATTTTTTCTATTTTAAAAATTACTTTTAATTTAACCATACTTTCGAAAAAGTAAGATTTAATGATATAGCATGTTAAATATTGCAGAAATTCAGTTGATTTTTCACATTTTTGAGATGAATGTTCTACAAATAAATATAATTTAGGAATAAATAATAAATGTTTTAATATATAAGGCTAAAGAGATGTTTAAATGGTATTAGAAATATATAAATTTGTTATAATTATAGGAATTTTATCTTTTTTAGGAACAATTGGTTTAGCAATTGTTTTTAGAATCTTGGGTCAAAATCATTTAATAGGGAATTTGTATACTAATGTACGAGGAGGGATACCTCGAGGAATAGGTTTAGTTCCTTGTATCCTTTTATGTATGTTTTTACCAAAAGGTTTGAATGCATTAATTCTAACAATAGGCTTTTTCGCATTTCTTGATGATATTCTTGGAAGATACAAACCCAAATTCTTACCAATAGAACTTGGTCAGTTATCTAGAGGAATTGGAATGATCGTTGTAATGATCATGGGATATGAATTGTTAGGATTTTCATCTATTTTAATAGCTTTAATGATTCAACCAATAAATATATCTGATATGCAACCAGGATCTACATGTAGTGTTGTTATTATAATGTCATTATTAGCTTTACTAATAGGTCTTCCAAGTAATAATCTACTCCATATTTATCAAGTGTTAATTGTGCTTGTATGCTGTATAGCTTATTCTCCCTTGGACTATGCTGGTCGTATTATGATGGGTGAAGTTGGAAATCATTCATTTGCAATAGCTTTAGGTATTGTTTTCTATTCTATAGGAGGAGGATTTGTAAATATGTTACTGTTTTTCATAATAACAACCATACTTATAGCATTTATACGGAGAAATACAATGAAAACATTCTTTAGAAAACAATTAAAAATAAATAATCCTGTGTTCGGGGATTTTTTCATGGATGTTTTAACAGGAGGGGGATTAGGAGACTCACTACGAAAAATATTTTTAGGTAAAAAACAGATACATGTTAAAAACCCAATTCTAATGATTTTAGGATTTAGACGTCTTCTTTACAATCCTCATGCAGTAAAAAAACAACAAAATTATTCATTATATTTAATTTTTTAAGAAAACCCCTAATTTCAATTTGGGATGAATTAAAAGTGAAAATATGAAAACTAAAGAAGTAAATAAAGGAATACAAGTTCGACTCTACCCTAACCAAGAAACTAAAGACTATTTTAGTCTTTGACCAGTTATGCACGAAGAGCATGGAACATAATGTATTTTCAAGAGAAATGGTTTAAAAAAGCAACATATATTACTTTACTCAACTTTTTTAACATATTCTCATATTTATAATACTGTGCGACAGGATAGGGTTCCTATTCTTTATTTAATTAGTGAAATATTGTTGAAATATTTTAATCTCAGTTTTGTGGGATTCTTGCCAGAAACTCTTAACTAAGTGATTGGTTAATTATAGAATGTGCTATTAAACCAAAAATAGAGCCTTTTAGTATAGTTCATCATATTGATAATAGTGAAAATGGTGAGTTATTAAATTATATTAACTAACATTAACAAAAAGAACCATAAACAAAAACAGTTAACTGAACTATAAGATGAAAGAAGAAAATTACAGAGAAAAAAAATAATGTTATATACTGGAACTAATGAAAAAGAAGCCATGAAAATACTATTAAACAGGTGCTATAGCATCTATAATGTTGTATTTTTGTGTAAAAGAGTGAAATAAAAATGATACGAAAATTACCAGTTGGAATGCAAACATTTAGTGAAATAAGAGAAGAAGGATACGTATATATTGATAAAACAAGACAAATACATGATTTAATCAATGAAGGTAAAATTTACTTCTTGTCAAGACCAAGAAGATTCGGGAAATCATTGTTATTGAATACTATTGAGGAAGTGTTTAAAGGAAAAAAAGAACTATTCAAGGGATTATTTATTTATGACAAGTGGAAGTGGGAAGAGAAATATCCTGTAATACATGTAGACTTTAGTGAAATATCTCATGAAACACCAGAAACTTTAAAAGAATCATTAATTGAATTTATTCAAGGAAAATCAGAAGAATTTGATGTGGCATTAAATAAACATTTTATTTCACCAATGTTCGCCGAATTAATCAAGAAACTCAATGAAAAAACAGGACAAAAAGTAGTGATTTTAATTGATGAGTATGATTTACCAATCATTGATAACCTATTTAATAATGAAGTGTTAAAAGATAATGAAAAAGTGTTAAGAAGTTTTTACAGGGTGTTGAAGTCTAATGATGAATATGTTAGGTTTGTTTTCATTACAGGCATATCTAAGTTTGCTCATGTCTCAGTCTTCTCAACACTAAACAACACAGATGATATAACACTAATAAGTGAATATAATTCAATTTGTGGATACACACAAGAAGAACTTGAAGACAACTTCAAAGACCACATCAAAAAATTAAGCATAAAACTCAAACTCACTCCTGAAGAAGCAATGGAACGGATAAAACATTATTATAATGGCTACACTTGGAACGGAGAAGAAAAAGTTTATAATCCTTATTCAACACTATTATGCCTTAAACATGCTAAGTTCTCTAAGAATTGGTTTAATACAGGCACACCCAATCTTCTAGCAGATTATCCGATGAGAGAATTTGATCTTAAGTCTGTTAGTGAGCCATTAAGGGTTTCTGAAGGGAAGTTTGAGAATTCAACAGTAGAGAATATTAGTGATGAGGTTTTATTGTTTCAGACTGGTTATTTGACTGTTAAAAGAATTGAAGAAATTGAGGATATGGTGTTTTATGATTTGAAAGTACCTAATTTTGAAGTTGAATCAGCATTATTTGAAAACTTAGTTGATTTACATTCTAAAATCCCCATTGATGAAATCATTGAATACAGGAAAAAGTTTATGGGTTATGTTTTATCTGGTGATTGTGATGGTATACGGGAGACTCTTAGTGATTATCTCTCACCCATACCCAATACTTTAAGGGGTCGTGATGAAAGATATTATCATGCTTTAATCTTCCGCTCACTATTAAACACAGGATTAAAAGTCCAAAGCGAGGTACATACCTATAATGGGAACATAGACATGATAATAAAAGAAAAAGATCATGTGATCATAATTGAGTTTAAACAAAGTAATGATGAGTCTATTGAATCCATGATAAAAAAGGCATCAGCACAAATAAAGGAAAAAGAATATACTCGACCATATAAGAATAAAAATTTGATTGAGTTGATTTTGGTTTTTAAAGGAAAAGAAATCGGATGTAAGATACGAGGGTGTAAAAAAGTGTGGAGTTTTTTTGATTTTTGAAAAAAATTGAAAATCCTTCAAATCCTTTAATTTACTATAATATCATCCATAAGAGATGTATATTCAAAAAATATATCAAACACCATATAAAATAAAGAAATAAATTAAAATAAAGGCTCTGTCAAAAATTTTGGTGATAGACCTCATAATACATCATGACTAAAAAATGGATTTTATA
>JAISZW010000220.1 GCA_031284445.1 Candidatus Methanovirga basalitermitum
TGTACTTATTTTGTTATGTGAGTATTTGGACAAGAATTTGGTAATGTTTTATTAGAGATGTTATTAGTGAATATTGGATGTTTAATAATCTCCGTACCTTTTTTAGCAAAAATGGAGGGCGTGGTAAGCATAAGCTCGATATTTTTTGGCATAGGGTTTTCGATAATTTTCATTATGTTATATATTTGATATTTCCTCACATGATTTTTAATATTTCTTAAACCAATGCATACTTTCTTTGCTAATAGTTTGTTTACGATAATTAATGGTATTTATAGCATCAATATTGAATTTAAAGTTGGGAAATTTAAACCGTACACTGATTCGTTATTTTATCTGGCATGTGCGATTCCAGTTTTATGATTTAATGAATATAAATCCAAACAAGAATTAAAGTACTTCAGAAGCTAAAGAAGTAATTTTAAGAAAACCTTTTTCTTTTAATTCACGGGCAACTGGACCAAATACACGCGTACCAACCGGTGTTTTATCAGGTTTAACCAAAACACAAGCATTATCACTAAAAGATAATTTTACCCCATTACTTCTTTTGATACCCTTTTTAGTTCTAATAATTACAGCCGAAGCCATTGTTCCTTTTTTATTTTTTGCATCAGGTGTCGATTCTTTAATAGCAACTTTTACTATTTGGCCAATATGAGCATAGTGAGGTTTACTTGCACCAGGAATTTTAATAATTTGTGCAATTTTTGCCCCAGTATTGTCAGCTACTACTAGTCTTGTTTGTACTTGTACCATATTTAATATATTATATAATAATTACATGAGCGAGAAACTTGTATTAAATGTAACAATTGAAATCCCTAAAGGAAGTAATGTAAAATATGAATATGATAGAAAATCTGGAAAGATTTCTGTTGACCGTATACTTTATGGTCCTAACTATTATCCACAAAATTATGGTTTCATTAGTGAAGCACTTGATTGAGATGGCGATGAACTAGATGCATTAGTATTTGCTGACCATTCATTTCAACCAGGAACAGTTGTGCCAACAAAAATTATTGGTGCACTAGAGATGATTGATGGTGGTGAGACCGATACTAAACTAATTGGTGTAATTGCTGTTGACCCACGTTATAAACATGTAGAATCAATGAAAGATTTAAGTGAACATGAATTTTCTATTATTAAAGAATTTTTTGAAACATATAAAAATTTACAAAACAAAAAAGTCTCAGTACACGGTTTTAAAGATCATGATTGAGCTATTAAAGAATATCACGAATGTGTTGATTTAATGAATAAATATGGAAAAATGGATAAGGATGAATTTATTGAATTGATGAAAAAAGAACATCCCAATAAATATCAAAACTAATGAGTAAAAAAACAATTAGGGTTACTACACACTTTCCAAAAGTAATTTCTATTGTCTTGATTATTTTATTATCGCTTATTTCTATTTTAACTTTGTTGATCTTGGTTGTGGATTTTATGGGATTGGTCAAAATTAAAATTGCTGAATGAGAAATAAAAGATGTTATTATTTATCCATGATTTTCATGCACATGTTTATTTTTTATCCTAATAACAATTGGACTAATTGTTCAGCGTCTTCCTAATAAGAAAACATTTATTGCTGGCGGAATAGACATTATGTATCGTATGATTTCTGCTGGTACGGTTATTCTTTCTATATGTGCAGTTTTATGAACAATTTCTTATATAAAAGATGCTAGCGATAGTATAGAATTTTTGGTGTCGCTGTGCATTGGTATTTCATATTTATTTTCATATATTTTAATGTTTTATTCAATCTACATTAATAAAAAAACTATGGAGAAAAATGGTAAAGTAATGAATTCGCTTATTTTAGCAATGAAAGACATTGCTACGAACGCAAACGATAAAGAAACAATTAATAAAATATATGATATGTATAATGATGTTGCCCGTATTGAAAAAGACAAGGTTATTTCCCCAACAGCTTTAAAAGTAAAAACTAGTGATATAACAGTTGTTACACCTGATGAAGTTAAAGACGAAATTAAGAAATAATGTCAATTGTAAATTTAGATAATATTATTAAAGATCTAGAAAATAGAGGGCTGGTAATTAAAGATCACGATGAGTTTGCATATTACGTAAAGAATTTTAACGTTAATACATTTATTGTTGAATATAGTGATTTTTTTGAAAATGAAAATCACCAATTCACTAATGTAAATGCAAATGACATCATTAAACTATACCAATTTGATAAAAACTTAGGTAACCATATTTTTCGAGAAATATTAGTTATTGAAAAAATTATTAATACCAATATTGCTATTGAAACAATTAATTATTACAATATTATTGATAAATGCATTCTTAAACTTGATGCAAATATTTTACATAATAGTGTGTTAAGAAACCTAGACAAAGTTGAACCTTATACTGAATATAGAACTTTCTTGTATAAGTTGACAAAATATATGGATAGTAATAAAGTGACAAGAAAATACATTGATATTTCTGTACATGACGATATCCTTAAATGGGCAAATGCACCACTAGATATTATGTGCTTAAGTTGATCGTTTGCTACTTCATTTTCTTTCTTAATAGCTTCTAGCCACGAAGTGAGGGAAATTGTTTTAAAAAATTTCAAAATTGAATATTATCACTGACATGGTTTTGTTGATTTTATTAAAAATTTAATTAACATTCGTAACCACATTTCACACAATATCGTTGTTTATGACACACCGGTAAAATATATATCGAATGAATTGATTAGCCTATATAGCTCATTATTTCACGAAAATGTAGATATGCGAAATTTTAAATTAATCCATATTATTCGCATGATTGATTATTTTGCTGATTCTAAAAATTTATTTACAAAAACTGTACAGTTTGGAAAGAATATGAGTATCGCTGAACCATATAAATCTAAGGTTGCGGCTTTATTTGAAGTTTAAAC
>JAISZW010000272.1 GCA_031284445.1 Candidatus Methanovirga basalitermitum
TTTGTTGAACTTAGTATTTAAAGATATCGATTCTATAAAAACAAGACAAAAATTAACTTTAAATGGTATTAAACAATTGTTAAAGCTTTAAATTAAGAAAATCAAAAATTTTCTAACATAAAAAAAGGACTTTCTAAACTATATAAAAATCCCATTAATTGCAATGTTTTATTGGATAGATGAAAAATATGTTGTTAATGAGCTAAACAAATAGATGAACTAAGAAAAGAATTTCAGATTTAAAGGGAACTTAGATTATAAATCAATATGTGAAATTTTCTTCAGTATTTTAACGACTTTCAAGTATTTGAATTCATGAACAGGTTAAATATGGAATTTAAAGTTAAAATAAGAACTAAGGACGATAATCACTACTTCAACTGATATTTTAGTTTATAGTAATCATGGAAAACTTCATAAATAAATTCATGATTTTTAAAGATTTTAAGCAATGGTATGCTCCAAATATTATCAAAATTCCATATAGTCAAAAAATACTAATTAAACATTTGACAATAGATGAAATTATTGATTTAATAAAGCATTATCCAGATGAAGAATTTGTAAAAATAATGATTTTTCTAAAATTCCTATATGAAAATGAAACTATTACTGAATCGGCTCAAATTAGGATATATTTAATGAACTTAAAGAGAACATGATAACTACTTGAATTAAAAACAACAAAACAAGTAAAAAATCATATACATGAATTTCCAAGATTGGACCCTGCTGAAACACCTATAAAAGAGATAAGAAGATTTTTATCACCATATTTCCTTGAAAATATAGATAAAGAAAAAGTATGGAATGGATTTAAAAATTTTTTAAATTATATAGTACTTTTCTTAACGTTTGTAACATATCCATATCTACAATATTTGATAATTAATTTAAGATACTAAAAATAAAATCTAATCTATGTATTTAATAGAACATGTAATTTATTATTAAATTAATAACCCTATTTTATAAATAATATAAGATTGCATAGACATAAACCATGAAGAATCTAAAGAGACATTATTTAAGAACCCAGTATATTAAAGTAAAAATTAGGTGATCAATTAGCTGAAATAAATCCTTTGGTTAATTGGAAGTTATTCAAACCAATAATAAGAAAAATCCACAATAATCAGACAAGAAAAGGTGGTAGACCTAATACAGACGAAATTGTAATGTTGAAAATGTTGATCTTACAATCATGGTATGGTTTATTCAGACCCAGAACTAATAACAAGTAAATGATCGTATATCATTTCTTAAATTCTTAGGATTCCCAGATAAAGTCCCAGATAAAGCAACAATATGGTCATTTCACAAGACTATCAAAAATAGGGACTGATAAATAAATATGGGGAGAATTTCAAAGACAAATAGATGCTAAAGGTTTAACTTATGAATTATAGGAATTATCCAATATGCAACATTTATAACATCAGACCCAGGACATCGAAAAGTAGACACACCACGAGGAGGTGACGGAAAACACGGAGAATTAAAGATGGAAAATGGGCTAAAAAAGGAAGCAAATCATATTTCTGGCATAAAATGCATATAAAAAAATAGATACAGACCACGAATTAATAAGAGAAATCATGCAACACCCGTTATGTGCATGATTCTAAAATAGACCTATCCAAAGAATATGGTAGCATATCGAGATAAAGAATACTATGGAGTGCCTTGTAAAGCCTATAATGCACATGATGGATCGAGCATCCAAGAACAAACCACTAACAATAAAAGAAAAAAGACGAAATAAAAGAATCAGTTCGTAGCGTACCAGGAGAGAGACCATTTTCAGGTGATAAAAAGAGTCTTAAAAAGTGGTCATGTGCCTGTCACAACCACAACAAGAACATATATTAAAAACATAGCACTATGACTATGCTATAACCTAAAACAACTGAAAACTATCCAAAATAAAAGTTCAAACTAGCGAAAGCTATGCAAACTTTCGATGAAAAGCAAGCAAAAACATCAAGCTAAACCACAGAACATAAGAAAATAAAAAGATAAATAATACTAAAATACTAAAAATTAATAAAAAAATAGAAAAAATTAAGTTAACAGAAAATCTCTATAAAAAAAATAGGGGGCTAAATGATTTTCGATTTTTTAAAAAATCAAAAAAAACTCCACACTCGGTATCTTTCAATAGTTTTAATTGTACTAAGTCTTTCAGCAGTGTACTAATTTTCAAACTTGAAAAACATGCTAAACTTTACTAATTAAGAGCTTTCCAACTACCTATTTTGCATTTTTAGTCAATCGTTATCTTAGACTCACCATCATCTTTTTCAACTGTTATAACTTTATCTGCTGCATTTTCAAGTTCATTATCATGAGTAACGATAATCATCTGTGGAATATCTATATTTCCTATAATTCCAATTAATTCATCTCTTCTATAATCATCTAAGTATATTGTTGGTTCATCTAATAATATTGTGTTAATATTTCCTTTTGATATTGCTTTTGTAATTCCAAATCTAAGTGATAAGGCAATACCTATTTTTTCACCACCACTAACCATGTCTAATTTAGTTTCTCCACCAACTCCAAAGACAATAATGTTATAATCTTCATCAAGGCATAAATCATGGTAGGTAAAATTAAACTTCTCAAAGTACTCTTTGGTATGTTTTTCAATGAGTGGCTTTGAATACAATCTTAAATCTTTTTGAATACCATCCTTACTGAACAATTCTCTGATATGTTTAAGAAGTTTTAAGAGATTATCTATATTTTCAAGTTCTTGTTTATTTTTATCACTATTTTTAATTTTCTCTTCTAATTTCTTAATTGAATTTTTAAGTTGAGTAATTTCACCATCCAATTTACCAATTTTTTCAATGTAATTATTTATTTTTTCAGTATTTGAATTAATGATTCTAATATTTTTATTGTATTTAAACTCATCAAATTTAGAAACTTCAAGATTGGTATTTATTTTATTAATTTTATTCGTTGTTTCAATGATGCTTTTTTCTTTTGATTCTATTTGTGAGATGACAACTTTTTTAGTGGTTAAAATACCTTCCAAATGTTTGTATTTATCATTAGATCGCTTTAAATCATATATTCTCTCTTTTAACTTTTCTTCCTCAATATCTGAAGACAAAAAACTGTCTTTTTTCATTATATTTTTGATATTGTAAACTTCTTTGTCAATTAAATTATTAATCTTAATTAAATCATTGTTAACTACGAAAGGCTTTTCTAATACTTTAATAGAGCCTTTTGCTTCCAAATAATTTTGATTAGCTTTATTTATACTTTTTAATCTTTCTTCTTTATCTTTTATCAAAGATAAAATTTTTCCAAGCTCAAACTCATCCTCTTTTTTAGTATTAATTTTTTTTTCTAAATTATTTTTTTTTTCTAAATTTTTAAGTAAGGTTTCACCTATATTTTTATAAGTTTGAGATTCTTTAATAATGCCATCAATTTCATCTAACTTACACAATAAAAAATCCTTTTGAGAGGAACATTTTTTAATATTTTTATCAATACCCTCAATAGTCTTATTACTATCCGTGATTATGTGTATGTATGAATTGTTTAGCTGATTTCTTTTCTCATGTGAAATTTCAGATTTACATACTGGGCATTCATCTTCAACTTTTTCAAGTTGTTTTTTATCTTCATTAGTAGCTCTAATTTTCTCTTTTAAGCTTGATATATCCTGATTTTTAGAAGATATGTCTTCTTGAAGATTATTGATTTTTCCTTGGATTTTCGTTTTATTTTCTTCTAAAAATTTATTTAAAGATTCAAAATCTGATACTTCAATGAATAATTTATCTTTTACCTTCTTAGAGAAATTATCTATATTTTGTTTATATTTACTTATTTCTTCTTCTAAATCTTTTTTAGTCTCAATATCTTTAGCCATTATCTGTAGTTTACTATTTATTTCGTTTTTTCTTTCATTAAGTCGTTTTAATGTATTTTCTAAATTTTTATATTCGTTATATATTGGTTCTTCTTTCTTTAAAATTTCATTATATCTGCTAACATCATCAAGCTGTTTTTGTAGTAGTGTTTGTTTTTCTTTCAAATTTTTAATTTTCCTGCAGGTTTCCAAAAAATTTTCATATATTGGAAGTTTATCCACCTTTGGCTTAAGTTTATCCACCTCCTCTTCAGCTTTATTAATTTCTATTAATTGTTTATCAAATACTTCTTTATCAACTTTTAGTTTTTGAAGATTATTCTTCTCGTTTTTTAGCTCTAAATTCAAGGTCTCAAAAACTGATTTCTCAGAATCCATTCTTTCTTTTTCAATGATTTTTTCTTTGTTAAATTCCTGTAATTCCACCAATTCATGTTTTAATTCTTTTTTTTTAGAGTTTAAACCAATACAACTTATTTTTTTGTCTTTTAGTTCTTTAAAAAATTCTGTATTTGCATCAACCAAAGTTTTAAGTTCAATTTTTCTATTTTCATAGTCATGTACAAGTTGTAAGCTATTTTTCCAAGCTTTTTCTAAGGATTCAATGCCTAAAAGTTTAGATATCAACTTTTTTCTCTCTGATGGAGTTTTTAAAATTAAATTCGCTATTTCTCCTTGTTTTATATAAATAGCATTTAAAAAGAGTTCAGAATCCATACCCAATACATTTTGAACTTCTTTATTAACCTCAGAATCACCAGAAGCTATTCTTACAAATTCCTCATGTTCATTTGAAGAATCTTTATTCTCCATGAAAAATAGAGCTTTTGAAGATGTTTTATTTCTTTCTCGTTTAACTTTATATAAAATTCCGTTGGATCTAAATTCAAGAACAACAGACATTTTTTTTCTTTTTTCTAACTCCTTATTTTTATCTAATTTAATTAAATCATTTAGAACTCCAAAATGTTTTTTAAATAGTGCAAAGCTAATCGCTTCTAAGATACTTGATTTACCAGCACCATTTTTCCCAACAATAATATTAATTCCTTGTTGAAAACCAACTGTGGTATCTAAATAAGATTTGAAGTTTTTTAATATAAGTTTTTCAATGATCATATTATATATCCCATAACAATGTGTCTCAAAAATATGAAAAATCAACGGAATCCCCATAGAGATTCAACATGATATACCATCAGATTTCATATTTTTTCCAAAAGTACATCCAAATTAAAAATTAATTATTA
>JAISZW010000053.1 GCA_031284445.1 Candidatus Methanovirga basalitermitum
ATATACTATCTATAAAGAATCTTAAAAATATTTATTTAACAGCTGAGCATGAATAAACCTATAAAAAATTATACAATTCATCAAAAACAGCACAAATACAATATAAAAACATCATGAAAATTATAAATGCATTACAATAGTAAATAATTGTAAAGATAAATAATCTCATAGAAAAAGTATCTAATGAGCTTTGTTTTAGATTTATCACTTTCATTAAATAATCTCATAGAAAAAGTATCTAATAAGTTTTGTTTTAGATTTATCACTTTTTAAATATGAATTTATAACTTAACTCTTGGATTTCAAGTCTTTGAACTATTTATGGATTAAATAATTTTAAGGGTTTGCATAATCTCTTATTCTTTTAGATAGTTTTGATCCTATTCCTTCTATTTTTTCAAAATCTTTTTCTGTGTATTCTCTAAGATCATCACCAAATGTTTTAATAATTGTTCTTGCTTTTTTTCTTCCTAAATGTTTTATGCTTACAATCAATGGGATTAAATCCTTTTTTATTCCATAATAAAGTCGTGCTGAAAGAATATCTAACTGTTGTGAATAGCTATAATGTCCATTTATCTCTAAAATATCCTTAAAAAATTTAATTAATATGGATGCTTCATAAGCTGAACGTCTTGTTGAAGCAGAGTAAACATGATAAGCATTTTCTATTTCAAATTCATTTCTTTCATTGATCCATTCGATTAAAGAAACTGTTGTTGCTTCAGGATTTCCAATGTTCGTTGTGAATATGCCTAAAGAGGATAATTTCTCTCTAACAGGGTCTTTTGATCTTTTTCCTTTAAATGAAATTAAAGGTAGATCAGGTGTTGATGAAAGAGCATATATAACTTTATTTAAATCAAAATCATCGATGTTGTTTCCATATTCTTTAAGTTTAACAGCTGTTTCAACTTTGTAATTAGATTTAGCTATTAAATCACCAAATTTAGTAACCTTTAATCCATCTGGAGTTGGTTGGACAATTCCATTAACAATTAAAAACTCTATGGAGTTTTCTATTTCATACTTTAAACTAACATCTGCAAATTCTTTCATGTATGGATCATTCATCATTTGATATCCATAAAAGGTTTCGTTGAAGAAATCCTGAAGTTCATCAGCATTTTTAGAAAGATTGGATACTATTTGAGCTATAATTTGTCTTAAAATAGCATCCTTATTTTCAATCAGCTTTGATGTTGTGTTCTCTATATTTCCATTAATATATTTATCTTGAAGTTCATATGCTTCGTCTAATGATTTAGCTATTAAATATGAGTAACCTACATCATCATATAATGGTCTTCCAGCTCTTCCAGACATTTGCTCATAATCAAAAACAGGAATAGTTTGTAATCCTTGTGAGGTCCATCGAGTGTAATCTCTAATTATTACTGATCTTGAAGGTAAATTAACTCCATACATTAAACTTGGAGTTGCAGATATCATTAAAATGTTACCATTTCTAAATTCCTCTTCAATTATCTCTTTTTGTTCATTGAAAATCCCAGCGTGATGGAATGCAGTTCCATTTTCACAACATTCTCCTAATCTTAAACATGTTGAGGTTGGATTTGAACCTTTAGATTTAGGAACCTCTAAAATCTTATTAGAAACCTCTTTAAATTTTTTCTTCTCATTATTATTCAATTTTTTGCTTATCTTTTTCCCAGCATATTCTGCTAATGATTCAGTGAATCTTCTTGTAGATACAAAACTTAACACTTGTGAATCTTCTTCAATACTTTTTTCAACAATTTTAACTACAACATCATTTTTATTTTGACTATTAAACATTTCTGTGTTTAAAACTTCCTTGTTTAATGGAACTGGTCTATAATCATCTTCAACAACTTTAGCATTTAACCAATTCTCAATTTCCTCCATATTATTCAATGTTGCTGATAAAGCTACTATTTTAATAGAAGGATTAATAAGTTTAGCTCGTGTGATTGCACACTCTAATGTGGGTCCCCTTGTAAACTCACCTATCATGTGAAATTCATCAATTATAATAGTATCAACCTCTCTTAGACTATCCCACGAAAAACGAGTTAAACTATCAAAAGATTCAAAAACCATGACTGATAGGTCACTTGAAGATGGATTTCTACCTACTTTAATCCCATGTTTCTCAAACTTCTTAAATTCAGCTATTTTTTCATTCTGGATTGAGATTAATGGGGCTGTATAAATAGCTTTACCTCCTTTAAATATTGATTGCAGAGCTACCATAACACCTAATACTGTTTTTCCACTTGCAGTAGGAATAGCTATTATGTAATTAGAATCATCTTCTAAATATCCAGATTCAATAACCGCTTTTTGTGCAGGGTTTAATTGTTTAATATATGGATATGAATCCTTTATAACTCCTCTTATTTGTTTTGGTATCTTATCCATTTAATTTCTCCATATCATCATTTAATTATATTAATGCTTTATCTTACTTAAAACTAAAATATCTGTAATCCTTGTATTAGGATATTGACCATTATCATCCTTTTCAACTGATTTAATCATATCCCATATTGTTAAAAGTCCTATACTTACTCCAGTAAGGGCTTCCATCTCTACACCAGTTTGACCAATAGTTTTAACTTCAACAACAATTGCTATCTCAGTTTTTTCCAGTTGAAAATCCACATTTATGCCCGTAATCTGTAATGGATGAGTCAATGGAATCATATTTGAAGTGTTTTTAATGGCATTAATTGCAGCAATCTGTGCAGTTGTTAGGACATTCCCCTTTTTGATATTATGATTCTCAATCATGTTTATTGTTTCCTCATCTAAAATTATCCTACCAGATGCCCTTGCTATTCTCCTTTGAAGTGATTTATCACCAACCTCAACCATTTGAATTCCATCACCTTTTAAATGAGTTAATTTTTTTTGACTCATAATTTCATCTTCATAGTTAAATTGTTGTATAAACAAAAGATTACATATAGAATATTTTAGAAAACTAAATTCTTAATATTAATCCCAAACATAAAATAAAAACCTGTAATGTCCAATATTTCTAACAGCAGTTTTAAAATCATCCGTATTTTTAAAATCACCTTTACTGACTATTACAATTGGATTTTGAGAACTAAATTCAATGAGTTGATAGTTTTTATTGCAATATTCATTTAGATAAGTTTCAAATAATTTACTAACTTCACCATGAGATTTTTTAGAAAAATTATCATCTTCAAGTTTTTTCATGCCTTTTTCAAGTAAAGAAATTTGATTTTGTGAAGATTTAAAGCTTATTAAATCTAAAACATCTTGAGCTTCATTTATATTTAATTCTTGAGGAGTTGAAATATGAATTTCACTAATAACATTAAATACAGATAAGAATAGGATGATTATTAACGAACCTATCAATATTTCAGATAGGGATGCAATTCCTGTTTCATCTCTTATGCTACAGTTTATGAGATTTAATATAAAAACCATCCTTATCAATACTCAAAACTTAGATCTTATTATTTAGAAGAAACTTTTAAAAAAAGTTTAAGAAAATCAAAGATTTTCTAACTTAATCAAGTTAAGTTTCATCAAAAGGTTATTTCTAAAAATATGAAATACTATTTAAATAAAAATTTTTTAATATTTAAAAAAACTTTATTATTGATATTTCCTACTTGACTACTCCCCCCAGCTAAAGCAAGGGGATTCAAATCTTATATTTATTATTTTTCACTCATATATTTGATCACATCGTTTTTCTTTCTTATGGACTTAATAGCTGCCTTTTCTACTTTTTTCTTCGTGTTTTCAAAATCCTTTGGAGTTGCATCTCCCATGACCTTTTTAATTTTTGTATAAGCTGCCTCTCTAAAAAATGGTTTGAGTTCAATTTCATTTTCAATTAATCTTGGATATCCTTTGTTATCTACGACTCCAATTTCAGATATTTTTACTCCAACAGATTTTATAGAGTTTATAACATCAGAAACAATATTTTTAGGTACAATAAGCATTAATGAATCGATTGAGATTCCAAGAGGGTCAATATCTAAAGTATTCAACATATTTAAAACCTTAGGGTTTATCATTTTATTTATATCATCTAAACTAAATTCTAATCCAAGACCTGTAGTATTAGATATTTCATGTGCATCACCTCTCAAACCACCATTTGTTACATCAGTCATCGCATGAATGTCTTTAATCAGATTTTCTTCATTTAAAACATTTGAAGCCTTTATAAAACTTATATCTAAAGTCTCCCATATAACATCAAAAAAACCATTATAAATAGCTGTTGTCGTTATTGTACCTCCACCAGAACCTTCAGTTAAAAGTATAACATCTCCTACTTCTGCTCTTTTTCTTGCTGTTGGAACATGTTCTGAGACACCAATTGAACCAATTGAACTAACTAATCTATTTCCAAGAACCATGTCTCCTCCTACCCGTAGTGTACTTCCTGCTACTATAGGAACATCTATAAGTTCTGATACTGTAGAAGCACCTGATGTAAAATCAAATAGTTTTCCAACATCTCCATCGTCAGCAAGATGAAGATCACTTATAATAGCCACAGGCTTTGCTCCCATTACACAAACATCTCTTAATGAAGCTCTTGTCACATGAAAACCTCCAAGAAAAGGATATTCACTTAATCGTGAATGTATTCCATCTATGGCAGTAGTAATATAAACATTTTCACCTGAGATATTTGTTTTTACAACCCCTCCATCGTCTTGTTCTGTAGGATTTACAAAGGATTTAGTTTTTGTAGATGATACTATTTCGGCTATTTTCTTATGAACAAAAAAGTCTCCTGATCCTCGTGATCCAACTCCCATTTCTCCCATTGTTATACCAGCATAAGGAATATTTATTACTTCCTTTAAAAAATTATCATCAACAAGATCTATTTTAAAAGCATTTTTAACCTCTTCAATTACACTTTTAGCAATTAGTTTTGAGTTCTCATTACTAATATCTTTGTAATCCAGTATATGGTTTGATAACACACTTTCAAGGGATTTTTCATCACTTGTCTTAATTCTATCTCTAACAAATCCTTCAATATCCATGATTTACCTTAATAGATTTTTAATAGTAACAATTATATTATAAATAAAATCAATGATAAATAGTTAACTTTCAATAGAGATAAAATTTTTAAGAATTTTTAACCCACTATTTCCGCTCTTCTCTGGATGAAATTGAGTAGCAAAAACATTGTTCTCTTCTAATGATGCAGTAACTTTAACACCATATTCAGCAGTACTGGATACTATATTTTCTTTTGGAACTCCATGAAAAGAGTGTACAAAATAAAAATATTTTCCATCTAAATCATCTAAAATTTTAGAACTTTTAGTTGATTCAATACGATTCCAACCAATATGTGGGATTTTCATGTCCCCTGGAAGTTTTTTAACATTTCCTTTAAAAATACCCAACCCTTCAATTCCAGGATTCTCATCACTACAATTAAACAGAAGTTGTAATCCTAAACAAACCCCTAAAAATGGTTTATTATCATTAATATGCTCTAAAATCAAATTTTTAAAAATTTTAACATTTTTCATCGCTGATGCAAATGCTCCAACACCAGGAAGAACAATATATTTAGAATCAACAATTTCTTCTGCATTGTTCGTTATTTTTGGTTTTGCACCTATCTTTAAAAATCCATTAGAAATACTTTTAAGATTTCCACTTCCATAGTCTATAATCGTAACCATTTTATCATTTCTAATATTGCTTAAATCACTCTTTATTTATCCAATCAATAGAACTTCTAATCATCGTTGCAAAATCAGAATCCACTATTTTATTAACACCTAAAGTTTTAGAATGAGCATCCAATTCAGAAATCACATGATCATAACCTAAATTCCTAAGTGGTTCTACAATTCTTGGTCCATCAGTAACAGCTATTGATTTTAGATTTAAATTTTCGATTTTAAAAGCATGTGGAACACCAGCAACTACTATTAAATCAAGATTCTTATTTTTTAAATATTCTTCTGCAATATCTGCTGTTATTGGATATTCATCTAATCCACCGCTAATATAATCTACCTCTATTCCATTACTTTTCAACTGATTGAGAATATTTTTAGCATGATTTCTTATTCTTGGGAGACCTACATTTTCATCTAAATTAGCAACAATGATTGGTTTATTATTAAGATTTATTTTTTTGTAATCAAAATTTAGTATATCAGAAAATAGATAAGAAGTTTCTTTTTTAGAATTTAAAACAAATCCTACCTTTTTATCATTTTTAATAGCTTCAACAATTATTTTAGCTATTTTTTCTTTATTATCTCCATAAGAAGGTTTAATGTACTTCCCTTGAGCCATTCCACGAGTTTTTTCAATCTTCGTAGCTAACTTAAGCATTTTAATCTGACGATCAGATTCTTTCTCATTAATAATCCCATATTTAACTGCAGACTCTAAAACTGCAATAGCTCCCTCAGTATTATCACCTTCTCCAAATCCACCATGAGACTCAACAGGTAAAATAGTAGTATTTATGTTAGATTCTTCTATAATATCTTTTATGTTTTCTCCTATAATCATACTGGCACAAGTTCCAACAACCCCAACTAATTTTGGTTTAAACATCTTTTCCGCTTTTTTAAGAATACCCTTAAGTTTTTCACCAGCCCCAAAAACAAAATCATTTTCACTCATAGACGTTGTTAGAACTCTAACATCATCTTCTTCTAATAGGCGTCCTGTACGAAAACAACACCCATGAGGACCATGAATAATTATAACATCTGCATTAAGATCCCTTAAAGTATAAAGTGAAGCAGCAATAGGATTTGGTCTTGGATGCATTTTTCATCTCTGATTGTTTGGTAATCCATTATATTAATATTAATTTTTTTATAATATTTATTAATTTTTTTTAGTTATTTAGTAGGGTTTTTTTAGTGGGTCTATTGCACAATTATTTTAATCAAAAAATAATTCTCGTTTAAATCTAATATTACAATGAATAAAAGATTATAAATTATTTAATTTAAAAATTATATTCATTTATAAAATAATTTAAATAAAAATAAGACAATTTAATCAAAATTTAAATATTTGAATTGTGCAACACCATCTTATAGTAAAAAACTTAATTTTTTACACTAAATTTCCTGATTTATTTATTAATGATTTGATAGTTTTAATGCTAAAAATTTGGTGCTACGCTATAGTAGGATTTTTTATAAAAACCTATTTTTTATTTATTACTTATACTTTATGGGATCGTCCAAATTTTCACTAATAAAATTTATAAGTATAAATGGTGATAATGTTTAGTATGAACAAAACAAAACCATCAATTATAAATTTGTCAGATGACATACTTAAGTCTTCTCTATTTTTGAGGATGTAAATTTTTGTGGAGTTTTTCATTATAATGCTTTTTCCCAAAGAGAGCTAAACCCTCAATTACTGAAAATCTTCGATTTTCATAATTACAAAAATTTAAGAAAATCATAGATTTTCTAAATTACAAAAATCTTCGATTTTTGGTAATCTTCGATTTTTGGTAATTGT
>JAISZW010000148.1 GCA_031284445.1 Candidatus Methanovirga basalitermitum
CTTTTAGTAGGTTGTTTTTGGGTTCTTTGATTAAAGATGAGATTGAGAAGGTTTTATATCTTGATGCTGATACTTTAGTTCTTGGTTCTTTAAAAGAGCTTTATGATTTAAATATGGAAGATTATGTGGTTGCAGGAGTTCAAGATTTCTATTATTCCTCTCTTAAGGACTTTGGTTTAAAAAACAAGAATATTTATCTTAATACTGGGGTCTTATTGATTAATTTTAGTGAATGGATTAAATTAGAAAGAAAATTTCATGAGTACATTGAAAAATTGGATGATTTAGATAGTATAATGCATGATCAAGGAATAATTAATGCAATTGTTGAGGATGATAAAAAATTACTAACTAAACCACATTATAATGTGCTTGAATCTTATATTAATGATGTTGGAAAAATTAAGAAGCTTTTAGATTTTTATGAGGCTCTGTATCGCATACTTTATAGTGATAATTTAGATGATGCTTATAGAAATCCTATCATTGTTCATGATAAATTTTGGGCTAAAAATTACAATAATAAAAGGTTTCGTGAGAAATATGAAGAATATGTTTTATTATCTCCCTTTGAACACGATGAAATCTTTACAAACATAAAAAATAAAAATAGGGAGTCTACATTTAAAAGTCAAATATTCTTCATAACTCCTGAGTTTCTATATCCAGCCTTAAGAAAACTATTTCGTATTATTAAATAATCTCATCTCCTGATAATTGTCAGAAATAGTAAAATTTAATAAATAGTATATAATTTCTTTTAAAAATTAGCAATTAAATTGGAGTTATGTTATGCTTTTAGTGCATACTAATGAAATCTTCCTATATTCATGTTTAAGAATATAGAATCAAGAGCTGATTGATACTTAAATTTTCTTGTTCTTTTTTTTTAAAAAGACAAGATTGAAGCATTGATTGGAAATGTCACTATAAAAAGGTGGTATAAAAATTAACACTATAATTTTGCATTTGAGTATAATTTAATTTTTAAGTGATTTTATGGAAGAACTCACTATTAAATCTAAAAGTAAAACAAATCCTGAATATGGTAATATTCCTTCAAAAAGACCTATTGTTGAGTACATGGATAAAGGAGTAATTAACATAGATAAACCTTCAGGTCCAACTTCTCATGAAATAGATTCTTGGGTTAAAATAATTTTAAATCTTAAAAAAACAGGTCACGGGGGAACCTTAGACCCTAAAGTTACAGGAGTTTTACCAATTGGTTTAAATTCAGCCACACGTGTAATGCAACTTTTATCTTTGGCATCTAAAGAATATGTTGCAATAATGACTTTACATGGTGATATTGAGGAAAAAAGAATTCATGATGTGTTTGATGAGTTTCAAGGAAAGATTTATCAAATTCCACCAATCAGGTCAGCTGTTAAGAGAGAATTAAGAGTCAGGAATATTTATAGTAGTGAGATATTAGAGGTTTCTAAAAGAAACATCCTTTTTAAAATAGATTGTGAAGCTGGAACTTATGTAAGAACATATTGTCATGATATTGGTGAAGCATTAGGTGTTGGGGCTCATATGGCAGAACTTAGAAGAATTCGTGCTGGTCCATTTGATGAATCTAATAATCTTATTACATTGCAAGATTTGACTGATGCTTTTTATTATTGGAAAGAGGAAGATAATGAATTATATCTTCGAGATGCGATAATGCCAATGGAAAAAGCTACAGAACATTTGTCAAAAGTTATTATTAAGGATTCTGCAGTTGAAGCGATATGTAATGGTGCTAATCTTGCATCTGGAGGTATAAATGCACTTTCTCCAGAAATAAAAAAACATCAAAGAGTTGTTATTGAGACTATGAAAGGAGAACTGGTTGCATCTGCACAATCGCTTTTCAACTTTGAGGAAATATTTGTATCTAACTCTGGATTAGTATTTGATACAGAGAAAGTTTTCATGAGACCTGGAATTTATCCTCAAATGTGGAAATAAAACTTATTTAAATAGGTTATAAAAAATAAATACAATATTCTTAAATCGTGATTTAATGGAGTTAATATTTTTGGGAACTTCATCAGCAATACCTTCGAGGCATCGAAATCATCCTTCAATAGGGTTGAAAGCTTTTGGAGAAGTTATACTTTTTGATTGTGGTGAGGGAACACAGAGGCAATTAATATTTGCCAAAATTAGCCCAATGAAAATTACTAAGATTTTCATAAGCCATCTACATGGAGATCATGTATTAGGTTTACCTGGCTTGATTGAATCATTGGGGTTTAGAGGAAGAACAGAACCATTAGATGTTTATGGTCCTCCTGGAATTTTCAATCTTGAAATAGCTATTAATAACTTAGGATCTATCAGTAAAACATTCGTAACGGCTTTTCATGAAGTAGAAGGAAGGACAATAATAGACAATGATGATTATATCATACAGGCTATTAAAACCCATCATAACATTTACAACTTATCCTATTCTATAGTTGAAAAGAAAAAGCCTCGATTTTTAAGAAAAAAAGCTATTAAGCTTGGTGTTAAGCCAGGAACTGATTTTGGAAAACTCCACAATGGTGAGACTGTAAAAGTGAATAATAAAATCATATCTCCAGAACAAGTTTTAGGAAAAAATCGTAGTGGAATTAAAATTAGCTATTCAGGGGATACAAAACCGTCTGATGATCTTGTGGATTTTGTGAAGGATTCTAATTTACTTATACATGAGTCTACTTATCAACAAGCAGATGAAGATAAAGCCAATGAACATTATCATTCAACAGGTAGGCAAGCTGCAGAGATAGCTAAAAAAGCTAATGTTGATAGATTGATTCTTACTCATATAAGTTCAAGATATAAAAATGTTGATAAAATCAGAGAAGAAGCTTGTGAGGTTTTTGAGAATACGGATATTGCTTCTGATTTTTTAAAAATTGAATTGAATAGTAATTAATTGACTAAAATAATTTAACAAGGCAGTTAGTTGTAAAAATGGGAAAACCAAAATATTTTTCAATGGTGACATTAATAGTTCTTCTGGTGAGGCAAGCAAATATCTAGATGCTGAAAACTGGAAATAAACTAAAAATCTTCGATTTTCTAATTTCATTAAAAGGTTTCTCTTAAAAATGGAGGAATATTATTTAAATAAAAATTTTTATTAACTAGAATAAATAAAAATTAGTTATAATGTTTCATATGATAAATATATATTTATTATTTATTAAAAGTTGAAATTTAAACTCACTTATTTTTTTTAACTTTAAAAACGAAAAATCAAAGATTTTCTTAAGTTGAAAATAAATTTTCAACAATAAAAAATTTTTAATAATAAAGGAGTTTTAATAAACATTGAACTTCATTGCTATTGATAAAAACATGAGTTAATAGAAGTCTTCTATATTCCTAAAAATTAAGATTAGTCTAAATTGTTTTTTAGATAATAAACTGGTGTAAATTAATGTCAAGTATGAGTAGTGTAGCAGGACTATCTAAATATATGAGAACACTCCCTAAAACGAGAATGTCTATTTTTAGCATGATATTTATTAGTTTTATAGTTGGAGTATTGATTTTTTTCATAAGTCCAAGATATTTTATCGTTGATACTTTTGATATTAGTATTTTAGAGAAGATTTTTTATGGTGGAGCCTATGGCTTTGGTGTTTTAGGAATTAGTTCAATAATGAGTGGTGCTATTGTTCAACAATGGGTTGGCTCTATGAAGGGAATAAACCTAAAAACTAAACATGCAATGTTTTTAACTATGATCTCTATGGTTTTTTTATCTATTGTAACAATTTTTGGGGCTATTTTTTCAATTCTTTTCAATGAAGACTATGTATTAAATTCTATTTTATTTGGTTGTGTTTTAATATTTGCTTTTAGTATATTGGTTCTTTGGAGTACTTCAAGTATTGGACTAGTTAAATCTGTATTTTTGTCATGTATACAACCCATATTTGTAATATCTATGTGGGTAATCCTCACATTCATTAATCAAACTGGAGAAACACCAGAACTTAAATTATTCACCTTATTTTTCAAGGTTATAGTTGCAGGCATTGTTTTTTTAATTGCTATTTTTTCATTTATAACCATTATTGAATCTCCTTTAAAGAAAAATTTAGGACTTGGACTTTTAGATCTACTAAGCCTATTCATTGCTCATATTAATGATGGTTCAACTTCACTTGAGAAATTATTTGAAGAGATGGGTGAACCTGTAGATACTTTAGTTGGAGTCTTAAGTTTTAAGAAAGTTAATAAAATAAAAGCTATTTTTATAAGTCCATTTGTTCATCCTGGTCCAATTGGTGATATTGGTGGAGCCAATATGCCTTCAATATTATCTAAACGTTTTAATTCATTCACAATGGTTGTTCATGGTCCATCAACACATGATTTTAATCCCGTCTCTGCAAAAGAAATTGATAAAATAGAAATAGCTGTAAAAAATGCCCTTGAAGAAATGGAATATTCTTCGTATGGTAGTAAGTTTGTTAGATATTCAAAAAAAAAAGCTAATATTGGTGTTCAGTTTTTTGGAAATAGTGGAATAATTTTAGCAACATTTGCACCAGAAGGTAGTGATGATATTGAATTTGGTGTTGGATTATCCCTTATGATTAAAAGTCAATCTAAATGCGGTCTTGAAAGTAGTATTGTAGTGGATTGTCATAACTCCTTTGATGAAGAGAGTGGAAGATTGTTACCTGGTGATTCCAAAATGTTTCAGCTGTTAGATACTGTTGATATGATTAAAAAGACAAAACAGGGTAGAGGAATTAGTGTGGGATGTTATCAAGATTTAATGGAGGATTTAGATAAAAATAATGGTGTTGGTGAGGATGGAGTGAAGGTAATGATTGTTGAGGC
>JAISZW010000172.1 GCA_031284445.1 Candidatus Methanovirga basalitermitum
CAATAAAAGAAACGACTAAAGGATTGAAAGTAAGACTTTATCCTAATAAGTCTGATATTGATTTTTTCCATAAATGTTTTAGATATGATAGAAGAGCATGGAATACATTAGCATCTAAATTCAAATTCCAACCTAAACTAAATGGTTGTGGAATGTATAGTTTTGTATCTGATTAGTAACGAATATGAAAGATAATTTAGATAAGAAAGCGGACAGTAGAATAAAGAATTTAGTGATAAAAGCTTATAGTTTAGCTGTAAAACAATCATTCAAACAAAAAAAATAGAGGTTTTGTTAAATTTAAATCCTTTAGGAATAGTAAACAATCATACACAAATAGTCAAGCTGTTAGAATACAAGGTAATAGAATCATACTACATTTAAACACATGTAAGTCTTCATTAAAGTTATCATAGTTAGAATACAAGGTAATAGAGTCATACTACCTGAAAAATGGTGTTCGTTTCAAAGGACTACCTAAAGAGTATAATAATCAAGAAATAGCTCAAATAACAGTTAGTATGAAAAATAATAGGTATTATGCTTCTATTATCTTTTTGAAGATAATAGTTCTTAGAAAAAACTCTACGGGTAGAGGTTTAGGCTTAGACTGGAGTGAAAGAGAGATATTTCTCGGTGATTTCAACCATGCAGTACATCCGACTATTGATTTAGGGCTGGAAGCAACAATAAATGAGCTTAACACTAAACTTTCTAAGAAAAAATCACATTCTAAAAATTGGTACAAACTCAAAAACAAGATAGATAGACTAAAAGAATACAAATCAGACTTTATCAACGATTGGGAACATGGAAAATCCCTAAAATTAGTTAATTATGCTGATTTTATAGGTATTGAAGATATAAATTTCAAATCATTTCATAATAATGGTTGATAAAGGTAGAAGTAAAATAAAAAAGTCATGGTATCGTGTTGATGAGTTTATATCAAAGTTAGACTATAAATTAGATTGGTATAAAGTATTCTAAGGTTATTAGAGTTGACAAAAATAATACAAGTAAAATGTGTTGTGTTTGTGGATTATATCAATAAAGATTTAGGGATAGCTACTAAGAAATGGACTTATCATAGTATTCTACCAAGAGACCAGAATGCGGCTATAAATATTTTACATAGAGCAAGTAAGATATTTTTCAGTAGTTCGAAGTTAAGGACAACTTCGGTAGTGGTAACTGTATTTTAGAACAGTAGTTCTTTTAGACACACGAATCTGATGATATTAAATCTCCGATTTTATCCGTAGTAGTTCAAGTTCTAAATAATCTATTGTAAACTTTTAAAGTACTTTAATTCTAAAAGAGAAAATAAGAAATTTAAATATAATTTTTTAATTCTTTTTTTACATTTTTAAAGAATATATGACCTATTGGAGATGTTAATATTATTAATTTCAAACATAAAATTAACGATCAAGATTTGATAATAGCTATCGCCCAAGATTATGAAACTTTACAGGTATTGATGGTTGCTTATATGAATAAAGAAGCTTTAAAGAAAACTTTAAAAACTAAAAAAGTTCATTATTGGAGTACTTCAAGAAATGAATTATGGTTAAAAGGTGAAAGCTCTGGAAACTTCCAATTTGTTAAGAAAATTCTGCTTGATTGTGATATGGATAGCATTCTATTAAAAGTTGAACAAATTGGCGGTGCATGTCATTTAGGATATAAATCTTGTTTTTTTAGAGAAATGGACTATGATAGAATAGCTGAAAAGAAGTATTATACTCTGAGTAATATGGATGTGGATGATTTAAATCTAATTTTAGATAAAGTATTTAATCCTGATGAGACATATTCCTATGACTTTAATAGCTGAATTTAATTTAGGTTAATAGAAGTCCTTATTTCATAAGTATTTATATTAAAAGGAATATAATCTCATAAGCTGTCGAATAATTTTTAATTTTCTTGAATTTCATTAAATTTTTAAATGATCTTAAAAATCAATATAAAATTATAATTTGATTTTAATTTTTAGTGTGAATATGTTTTATAACTTTAATTTATATTTAAAATTTGATCAAATGTTTATTAATGAAATACAAGTTTTTAAAAATTTTTGATAAAAATAGTTTTTAGACAGTATAAAAAGGATTTTCTAATTCTTTCATTCTTGATTAGAATTTTTTCTAACGATGGAGTTATATAATAGAAGATTCTCTAAATAGCTTTTTAAAAAATTCTGTTTTAAACGGAGGTTGTATATTTGTATATGAATAAAAATATAAGATATTTAGGTTTAATATCTATGTTAGTACTATGTTTTTCGATTATGAGTTTGGGTAGTGCAGCAAAGAATACATATTGGGATAATTCAGAGCATTTAAATCAAACTGACAGTTCTGAATTAGTCAATGATTCTGATCTGGCTAATGCTTCTATATTAGTTAATGATTCTAAAATTGATCATGCGACTCAATCTCTTCTTGCAGTAAAATCCTATACTTATAGTCCTACAGCATGCGTATTATGGTCTAATAATGATCAATTCCGTGTGCGTGCTTATCCATCATCTTACTGGGATAATTGGGATTTTAGAGCCTATGAAGTTACATGGAATAGGAATGTGTGGATTGATAAAATTTATCAAAGAGATTGTGAAAATACGGAATATATAACTACTGGTTATATTGACTTCAATCCAAAGGGTACTGCTGAAGGAGAATTGACTGTAAGATGCTCTGATGATGGAAAACATGATGGCTGTGATTTTAGTGCTGTAACTGGTTTTGAAAAAGAAAAATTTGATTATCATTTATCTATATGGACCAGTCGTGAAACCTATCCAGTAAATGCATAATCTATCATAGTTAATATTTTTTAGAAAATTGTATTTATATACATTTATCACTTAATTAACCATATTAAGTGAATTCTTATTTTTATTTTAAAGTGTTTACATTCTTATTTCTATTTTTTGCAAAATATACTCACATCTTCTAAATTATTTCTAATTCCTACAGAGTAAGTGTTGTGCGATTATTTTAATCAAAATTTGAATCTTATTTAAATCCATTATTTTGATGAATAAAGATTATAAGTCAATTAATTTAAGAATTAGTTATTTTTATTTACTTATAACTTTAATAAAACAATATAAAGCTATTTAAATTAAGACAAAGAAAAAACTTGTTTTCCGTTCTTTGTTTGTTGACTAAGGCAATTTAAAAAAAACTTGTTTCCCGTTTCCTAATTTATTAATGATGATAAACTCTTTCAATCCATTTAAAATTTTCTTGATTCAAACTCTCTATTCCCTTTAATAATGGTGATAAATTATTTATTTTTAATATTTTTATCTATAAATCGTTTTTAAGTTTTATATAAATAAAATCATAGTTTTTAATTAAAATTTGAATATTTGTATTGCATAACGATACATAGAGTTAAATTTCAGATGATTTTATGAAAGTTAAACAAATAAACATTAAAAAAAACATGACTGTTAAGGAACTAATAACTGAATTTGAATATTCTGGTGTTTTAGGTGCTGGTAGAGTTGGACGAGCAACAGAAATCCTATCAAAAATGATTTCAGATGAGGATACTAAAGTATTTTTAAGTATTGGAGGACCATTTGTTCCAGGAGGATTAAGGAATATAATCACTAAAATGATCAAAAACAAACAAATTGATGTCTTAATTACAAGTGGAGCCAATATAACACATGACCTTCTTGAATCGTTTGGTGGAAGTCATTACAGAGGTTATGGTTTTAATGATGATCATCTTAATCATGAAGGAATAGGTCGTATAGGAGATGTTTACACTAAAAATGTGGACTTTGAAGTTTTTGAAAGAAAAATAGCTAATATTTTCAATGAAATAGCTATTTCTATTAATTATAAACCCAACATAATATCTATAAATGATCTACTACGAGAAATTGGGAAAAGAATTAATGATGAAAATTCAATTTTAAAAGCTGCCTATGAAAATGATGTTAGTATATTTTCACCAGGACTTGTTGACAGTATGTTAGGATTACAACTATGGATGTTTACTCAAGATCATGATTTAACTGTGGATGCAGTCAAAGACATGCATGTTTTATCTGATTTAGTTTTTGAAGCAAAATGTGTTGGTGCTGTTATTTTGGGAGGAGGTCTTCCAAAACATTATACATTGGCTTCTAATCTTCTTAAAGGAGGAATAGACTCAGCTATTCAAATAACAATGGATAGAAGTGAAACTGGAAGTTTAAGTGGAGCTCCACTTGAAGAAGCAAAGTCCTGGTCTAAAGCAAAAGTAGAATCAGATTTAGTAACTGTAATTGGGGATGTAACCATTCTTTTCCCATTAATATTGTCTGGAGCTATAGATAAAATGAAAAATTAAGTAATTAACATGAATTCAATTATAACTATCATCTTTTATGGATTATCAGGTTTTTTAATGAAGATGTCTGATGAGGAATATGATGAAAATAGTAATAAATTAATATCATCTTTTTTAGGGATGGTTACTGGTTTGATCTGTGGATATTTAGCAAGTCATGATATAAATGCCATATACCTCTTTTTAGGAATTCTCATATCCAGTTTAATATCTTTGAAAATAGATGGAATTCATCATATTACTTCTTTAATATTCTTTCTAATGACTTTTATGTTCTTTGGTATAGGTAATTTAAATTTATTTACTTTAGCTATTTGTGTAATATCTGGTTTTATTGATGAAATTGGAAATGATAATGAATATATCTACAAAAGAAGTAGCTTTTTTAAGGTTTTTTTTGATTATAGGTTTGCTATGAAAATAGCTATTTTATTGTTATCTGTTTTAGGATTAATCAACATTTTATATGGATTTTCAATAGATTTCATTGGGGTTTTAGCACCTGAAACAATTATTTATTTCCTATTTTTTGAAATATTTTATGAAGTGGGTAATAAAACATTTAAAAAGTATTTATTACAATAATTCATAATCTGATTATTAAATGGGACTGTCCAAATTTTTACTGATAACTTTGGTTAATTATGCTAAGTCAAAAAATAAAATATTATATTATAAACATAAATATATCAACTCTGTCAACTTAAGAAAATTATTTTTTTAAACTTTAATTGAAATTAAAAATAAAGCTTGATAAACCAAGATTCAAAATAGAAATTTTAATCAAAAATCCTTAAGTTGACAGCATT
>JAISZW010000234.1 GCA_031284445.1 Candidatus Methanovirga basalitermitum
ATCTAAAAACTAACACCTCCATGGAAAAAATCATGAAAATCAGTAAAAACAACTAACTAATAGCTGTAACATGGAATAAATCCTATGATGTGAAAAATTAATTATGATAAAAAAAAGAAAAACCCAAAAATATAAGATCAAAAACTACTAAAATAACAAAAACATAAAAACACTTTACGAACTACTGATTATATTTAATCATGAGTTCTAAATAATAAATCTTAATGAATTTTTTCACTTAAAATCTGAATATTCATTCAGAAACTGTAACAAATTCTGATAAACAAGATTTTAAATAGAAATTTTAATCAATCCTTAAGTTGATAGTGCTGATTAAAAATAGCAATATATTTAGATATCACCGAACATAAAAATAAATAAAAACATTTACAGAAACATAGTTTTTAGAAATTGTCTAAAAATGAATAGAAATTGTCTAAAAATGAATTAAAAATACAAGCCCTAAGTTAAAATCATTGAAATGACTACAATGAAAGGAAGTAAAGATGTTAATAAATACTGATTTACATGTTCATAGCTATTTTTCAATGGCAAGTTCTAAAGACATGACTATAAACAATATAGCTCCTCAAGCTAAATTAAAAGGACTTCAATTAATGGGAACAGGTGATGGGTTCCATTTATCTTGGTTAAATACAATCGAAGAAAGTGCAACTTATTCAGGTGATGGAATATATTCTAAAAAAAGTTGTGATTTTGTTTTAACAGCCGAAGTTGAAGCTAAAAATAGAATTCATCATTTATTTATCCTCCCAAACATTGAAATAGCAAGAGAAATATCTGAGAAATTACCCTCTAAAAATAAAAACATTGATGGTAGACCACGAGTTGATATGAATGGTCAAGAGATTATGGATTTAGCAAGGGATTATGGATGTTTAGTTGGTCCTGCTCATGCTTTCACACCTTGGACTGGAATGTATAAAACATATAGTAGTATATATGATTGCTATCAGGGAAAACCTGATTTCTTAGAATTAGGTCTTTCTGCGGACAGTAATATGGCAGATAGAGTAAAAGAACTTCAAAATATTCCTTTTCTAACAAATTCAGATGCCCACTCTCCTTGGCCACATAGACTGGGTAGAGAGTTTAATAAAATTGAAATGGAAGATGTTTCATTCACATCTCTTAGAAAAGGAATAAAAAATAATAGAATTAAAGCTAACTATGGTTTAATTGCTGATTTAGGTAAATATCACTTGACTGCATGCACTAAATGTTATCAATTAATTGAACCTTTTTTTGCTAAGGAAAATAAGATGAAATGTAGCTGTGGGGGGATAATAAAAAAAGGAGTTGATTTTAGAATATCTGAAATTGCCGATTGGGATAATCCAAATCATCCTATCTATCGACCACCGTACAATTATTTAATGCCATTGGCTGAAATTATTAGCATGACATATAATAAAGGTGTTACAACAAAAACTGTTCAAAAGATTTGGAAAAATTTGATTAACGAGTTCAACAATGAAATAGATGTTCTTATTAAAATTCCACTTTCAAAAATTGATGAGATTGATAAAAAAATTGCAATAGCTATTAAATCATTTAGAGATAAATCTATCCATATAACTCCTGGAGGAGGAGGTAAATATGGTGAAATATCTTTAAATAATCCAAATAAGGAATTTAAAGCCAAAAAAAGAGATCAATTGACTTTAGATAACTTTAAAAATTAATAGAGCAAAAGTTTAACCTATTAAAGAAGTTTTTTTCCTCTGTAAGGGAGGAGTAAAAGAAGATGATGTTATATGTGGAGAAAAAAATCATAAAAAACAGGAAATTAGAGTATATCCAAACCAAGAAACAATAGAATACTTTGATTACTGTTTTCGATTCAGTCGTAGAGCTTGGAACTATTCATACTTCAAACATAAAAATATAGTACATATACTAAAAAAAGTTACACCACAAGTCAAAACATAGAAATAAGTGATAATAGATTATTTTTACCTAAAATAAAGAATAATGTGGGATATAGAGGTAAAACAAAATATATAAAAAGCAATCCAATTGTCTCAGCAACCAAAAAGTCATACAAACCACAAAAACATATTCTAAACAAGGACTTGATAGTATGGATAAAGAGTTAGGTAGGGACTAACTTATATAATTAGAAGGGATCTTTATAGATTCTGTGAAAGTGAATTTTTCTTCTATTTAGGAAGGAGAAGTTCGAACAAAAGAACATTAATGATAGAGAGATATTTATTTATTAAGCAATGCAAGGAAGAACAATTTTTTTAATTAATAGTGTAGTAAGGTTTCCTATTATTAATACCTTCTAAAAATATTTTTTCAATTTTCTCTTCAGAGAAATTTTCTCTTATTGGTTCAATAATATTTACTAAATTGTCATTCTTAAGTAAACAAGGCTTGAGAAAACCTTCAGGAGTAATTCTAATCCGAGTACAGTTTTGACAAAATTTTGCATTACCAATAGGTTTTACAACCTCAATTTCACCATCATCAATATAATACTTTTTTCTATTCTGCATAAACCTTCTAACTTCAACATTGCTCGCTAAATTTTCAAATTTCTCCTCAAAAGAACTTAAATCGAAATAATACTCCTTATAGGAGTTATTATAATCAGTTTTTATCAATTCAATTAATTGAAGTATTAAACCATTATTCCTACAAAATTTAAACATATCAAGAATTTCAGTATGGTTTAAATTGGTCATTACAACCATGTTAACTTTTATGGGGTGAAGGTTTAAACTAGTAACAGACAATATACCATTTTTAACCTTATCTAAACATGGTCTTCTTGTAATAAATTTATAAGTATTAGGATTTAAGGTATCTAAACTAATATTGACCCGATTTAATCCAGCATCGACAAGATCATTACCATACTTTTCTAATAAAACACCATTTGTTGTGATTGAAACATCTTTAAAATTTAGTGATGAAGTGTTCTTGACTATATCAACGATATCATCCCTCACAAGTGGTTCTCCACCAGAATACCGTATTTTCTTAATACCCAATTTTTTAGCTATTTTGAGTATATGATAAATCTCATCAGAACTCATTTCAGATTTAGAAGGTAGCATTCCATCACGATGACAATAAATACAATCAAGATTGCATCTATTAGTTAGAGAAATCCTAAGTGAAATTATCGGACGATTAAAATTGTCTAATATACTTTTACCACTATAATTATTGGCTACCTTATCATTATTTATCATTAAGCTATTCCATGAAATAATTAGTTATAGTAATCGACCAAAATTTTAAAAATAATACCCATATTAAGACTCATCAAATTACAGAGATGAACATAAACAACAATTTTTAGAAGATGTTATGTTATATTTATAGATTTAATCTTGCTAAAATTGAACTTCCCAGACTTTTAAAAATAGTAAATTTTTGTTTGGATACTCTCCAAAGAGAATATAGAATAATTCAAAATGATGGTAAATCTTCTTGGTTTTTAGATCTGAATATTTTTTATTCTTCAAATTTTTGGTACTGTAAAAACGACATGGGTTTTGGAGATTTAAAATTTCTGTATTCAAGTATGAATATTAATCAATAAAAGGTATATCAATTGAACTTTTCACATTCTCATACATCCCAACAATTAAGCCATACTTGGGAATTTAACCTTAAATATTTATTTTTAATATACTCCTGTACACTTCGAAGGATTCTCGTTCTATTAAGGATATAATCTATTTAGACTAAGCCTAATTCTTTTAAACAGTTTTCAATATCTTGTTTATGTTCAGTAGTTAAGGGTACCAAAGGTAATCTAACATTACCAACATGTTTTCCCATAAGATTTAAAGCATATTTAGTTGGAACAGGATTTGATTCAATGAAAAGAACTTTCATGAGATCATATAATGTGAAATGCAAACCTTTGGCTTTTTTAATATCTCCATTTTTAAAAGAATTTACCATTTGTGATATTCTATAGGGATCAACATTAGCAACAACGCTAACAACACCTTTTGCACCAATAGACATTAATGGGACTATTAAATCATCATTTCCAGATAAGATAAAAAATTTATCTTCCAGATCATTATTAATTAAAGATTTGTAAATAGCGGATGTTTTGTCAACGTTAGGATTGGCTTCTTTAATACCCACAATATTATTAAGGCTAGCTATTTCTATTATAGACTCTACACTCATATCTACTCCAGTACGAGAAGGAACATTGTATACCACAATTGGCATATCTGCAAAATTATTAATCAATTTATAATGTTGAATTAATCCATGCTCTTGAGGTTTGTTGTAGTAAGGAGTAATAACAAGAGCAAAATCTGCACCTGCATTGTTAGCATATTTAACTAAATTTAAAGCCTCATTGGTGGAATTACTACCTGCACCTGCAAAGGTAGCGACTCTTCCATTAACTTCATCAACTAAAATATCTATTAATGTCTTTTGTTCATTATAAGTGATAGTAGCTGATTCTCCAGTTGTCCCAGCAGCTAATAAACCATCAACCCCATTTTCAATTAAAAAGTTTATATTTGATCTAAAAGTTTCTTCATCAATTTTGTTATTAGCTGTAAATGGTGTGACCATGGCTACAGCTGTACCTTCAAATTTCATTTTAAAACCTCTTTAATAAGTTTATATGCTTTTTCACCATCATTCCAATCAACAAAGACTGTAATAGCTGTTTGAGAAGATGAAATCTCAACGATATTAATTTCATTTTTTCTTAAGGGTTCTGTAATATCAGAAATAATTCCTGGAGTCTCAATGAATTCAGGACTTACAAAAGTCAGCATAGCTATTTTTTTCCCAACTGAAATGGAGTTTAGGTTACTATTTTCTATTATAACTTCATGAAGAATACGATGTGCATTAAATGCATCCTTCTTATTTACAAAAAGTGTGATGGAATTTTGACCTGTAGACACTCCAAAGATATTTATATTATCTTTTGCAAGTAAATCTGTAAGTTCTGCTAATAAACCTGGATGTTTAAGAATATTCACACCAACAACCGATAAAAGAGTGATGGGCTCTGAATATAATGTGGAATGACTCATCATATCTCCTCTAAATGGTCCTGTAATTGTGGTTCCATCTTCAGATAAATTTCCAGATTCATAATGCATGATCTTAGCAGATAATAAAGAGTTTTTATATTTTAATGCATTAGGATGTAAAACTTTAGCTCCATTAATAGCTAAGTCCATCATCTCTTCAACTGAAATTTCATCTAACTTTTTAACATCTTTAATTTGATTAGGGTCAGATGTCATAATTCCACATACATCTGTGACAATAATAGCTTGATTAGCATTTAGAATATTGGCTAAAAAAAATGTAGTTGTATCACTACCTCCTCTTCCTAATGTGGTAATCTGACCACTTTCAGATTTTCCTAAAAATCCACAAACAACAGGAATAATTCCTTGTTCAATAATATCCATTAATTTTTTAGTTTGATTAATTGACTTTTCAATGTCAATATAGGCATCCACAAATTTGTTATCGGTTAATATAGGCCAATTTTCATTATAAGGATCTATATAAACTGATTTTACTCCTAATGATTCAATAGTAGATGAAAATACTCTTACACTTGTCATTTCTCCCATAGATAATATTTCAGCTATTTGTTTATTGCTAATATTGTCTCCAACAGAAGTCTTAATAATTTTAATTAAATCATCTGTTGTTTTGTTAATAGCAGAAACCACAACAACAACTTTATTCCCTTTCATATGTTCATTTACAACAGATTGAGCTGCTTTTTTTATTTTTTCTCCATCACCAATAGAAGTTCCACCAAATTTAACTACTATTAACTCCATTACTATCTACAACCTTTAAAATCCTAATATTTAATCTAATTGAATGATTTTTATATAAAACTTTAGTATCTATTAGGAATAATATTTAATATTAATTATAATTATTATAAATATTTATAAATTTAATATAATATTATATGATAGTATAAAGTTTTTTCCTCTTTATCTTTTTAGTAATACTTCAATGAATTTTAGTATTATTAATTTTATAAATAAAAATATTAACCTCCTGGGAGATCAACTGCCCATATCGATTAGAATAGATCGTTAATTTAATTAAAGAACCTATGCATAAAAAAAATAGTTCCTTATCAACTATACCCATATAATAAATGAAGATGTTTAAAATATAATATGGAATACATCTAAAAGTACATAAACATAGTATGGAAATTGGAAGGTGATATAAGTTATTGATATTGTATTGTTTTTAAAATGCTGTGAATTATGTTGATGATTCTTATATTTATATATAGGGTTTAATATAATAAATTATATGTTTATGAAGTTGTTTAATTCAAAGAATACTAATATTAACTCTGTACAAACTATTTCAGATGGTTATAATGGTTAAAAACTTAATTTTGATGATTTAATTAATGATAAAATTGTTAAGTGTCATTTTAAAACTTTAAAACGATTCTAAATTGTCATTAAATGAACATGGATTGTCTAAGAAAACTGGGAAAAATGGTGAGTACTATGAATATAGTGAAAGACCTTATTGTAAAGATTGTTGTGTTCCCAGTCTATGTTGTTAAAAAGAAATTTTCTCTGAAATTTTGTTGATATCATATATTGGAAAAGTTATAATCTATGTTAGAGCATATTATTGTAAAATAATAATATAAGGGAGAGGAAAATAGTGCTGGGTTCTTGGTGAGATTTTAAATCTTGTTTTGATACCTTCTCATGATTTTTATTTTAAATCAAATGAAAGGTTTCCTATTGTATTCTTTAATTGATAAGTTCTTGAAAGCAGGATATTGTAGACAACAATGTATTTCACAATACAGGAAAAGGAACTCCAGAAGGAGGCATAATTTCTCCATTATTAGCTAATATTACTTTAATGGTATGGAAAAGATATTAAATATCACCTATCGTGAACATACAAGAAATTACGGATATGTATGCTATGAAACTGAAGGTAAATATTATATGGTTCGATATGCTGATGATTTTGTGATTTCCACGCAAAATAAAGAAGATATTAAAGCAATATAATGATATTCTAAAACCATATCTAAAATGATAGAGGATTAGTCTTATCAGAGGAGAAGACAGAAAATAACCCATATTAGTGACATGTTTGATTTTCTGGGATTTAATTTCAGAAGATACCAAACAAAAAGATGGGATACAAACATCTTAGTAAACCATCCCGTGAGAGTATCAAAAGAATTTAAATCAAAAATAGCAGGAATATTGCAAACATCACATGGGGGAATAATGTCGATAAGCTTATTAAAAGGCTTAATCCTTTGATTAGGGGAACTGCTAACTATTGTAAACCAACTGTAATCAAGTATTAACTTCACGCAGGTGAGTACAGATGGGGGAACTGCTAACTATTGTAAACCAACTGTTGCAAAGAAAATATTTTCTCTAAAATGGATGATTACACCTACCATAAAGTGTTTAGATTTGTTAAAAGATTAAATCCTCGTAAACCTATGAAATGGATAAAGAAAACCTATTTCCCAACTTATAAATGATGGAAAGCATAGAAGCAAATAGATCTTAAATGGACCCAAAGAAGGTAACAAATTAATTAAAATGATTTGGACACCCATAAAAAGGCATTTTCATGATACAATTTAGTAACAGCCCTTATGATAAATCCAAAAAAGAATATTTCAACAAACGAAGATTTACACATTAACGGATAAAGATATGATTGAGCGGCTTGTCATGAAAGTGACACGACCAGTTCTTAGGAAAGGTTAGGAGGGAAACCTCTTGATTTTATCCGACTACAATAAAATTAATTATTAACAAAATAGCTATTGTCTTGAAGATTTAATTTTTCTGTATTGTCTGTTTTTATGCATAATATTTTGCTAATTTTTCATTTGCATCTTTTTTAGTGAAATTCCAACTTATTGTACAATTATTTTCATTCATATAATCACAATAAGCCTTAGTTTCTTCAATAAGTAACTCTTTATTTTCTATTCTTTTCGGTGCATTGTACGTCCATGACATTAATCTCTATTTCTGTAATTATTAATCCAGATCGTATGTATTTGGGGGTGTGATTAAACTCAATTTTACTCAATAATCTTTCAACTTCTTCTTATGTCAAAATGTTTCAGTAATCGATTTCTTTGTGTGTGTGTGTGTGTGTTTAGGTTGTCCATTAAAAACCTTAATTTTGTGGCATCATGGAATACATCATCAACTAAAGTGTTTCACATATTCAGCAAAGTCTTTTCGTGTTTCTATTTGTAACTGTAATATCTATCTACACCTTTAAAATCAACTGCAACAAATATATGTTAACATTACCATTTCTTTCATACTCAATAATCGTATTCAGGGACTGCCTGGTTTCATAGGTTATACTTTTCCGTTTATCTCCAAAATAAGTTGTTTAGGCTTCTGCAAGACAAACAATCGGATAGTTTGTTTATACTGCTTCAGCATACATATCTAAAAGTATTATACATTATATTCTCTGTATTTGTCATTAATTTCGTTTATTGCACACAATTGCTTTTTTTCATGGTTTTGTGTATTTTTTTTTAATATAAGGCGAACAGTTGTTGGGTTTAAAGTTTTAGAACCTTCCTTGCATTTAAGGGTTTCTGTGATGAGTTTAATCGTCCATCGTTTCCTACCTTTTTTTGGGGGGAGGGTTTTAGTGCAATGTTAATGCAACTATTTCAGCTTCTTGTTTATCATATTTGCTCTCATTTATTTCTCTTGCATTTTTAATACCTTTGTTTTTAAACTTATTTAAGTATTCAACTTCATCATCACTAAGTTCAAGTTCTATAGCTCTCATATATTATATGCTATTCATATTTAACTTATATAAACTTTGCCGATGAATTATATCTTTAAGACACTATTAACTCCAAAAAATATCATCCTCCTCCAAAAAATATCATTATTAAAAATTCCACACAACAAAAAAACCTTAATTTGACAACATTGAATTTCAGCTATGTCCAAAATTTCATGGTAAAATTGATATCATAAAATTAAGGCATGACCAAATGGATTCATGGGATTAATATAGTCATTTTGGAAAAGTTTGTCATTTTATAAAATATTAATATCTAATATAATTTGTTTAAATTTGATTTAAAGAATTTTAAATTAAGATTAATAATGGATAAACATTACCATTATC
>JAISZW010000004.1 GCA_031284445.1 Candidatus Methanovirga basalitermitum
AGTTGCCTTTGGCAACAAATCTTTGATTTTCTGTTTATTTGCAAAGTGAATTTAGGAAACGAAAAACAAGTTTTTCTAAGTTGCCTTTGGCAACAAATCTTTGATTTTCCGTTTATAACCTTAAAAATAAAAAATTTTTAAAGTGAAGAATAATTAAAGGAAAAATTTCTTAAGTTGACAGCAGTATGTGTATTATAGTAAACTATTTATATGTATATTCAATATATATTGAATGTTATGGAATTTTAATATGATTGAATTTAGGAGGTATTTAAAAATGGTTAATTTACAATCAGATGTCAATAATGATCAATCTTCCATAATACTAAGAATTTTAGGTCTTATTGGAGGAATTAATGCATTTACTCAGGTTTTTGGTTATTTAATAATGATGATACAAATGTCAGGCACAAAGGGTTTAAGTCAAATCTCTTCGAATCCTGTGATAGGTGTTGTATTGGTATTATCCATTTTAGCTATTATTGCTTCAACATTATACTTTAAAAATGAGAAAATAATGTCTATATTGCTTATTATAGCTGGTGTAGGTTGTATAGTAGCTATGTCTCAACCTGAGTTTAGTGCGGTTTTAATTCTCGTTGCTGGTCTTATAGGTTTATATAAAATTATTAAATCAAGAAAGGCAAAAACCGAAGAATTAGAAACTGAAGAATTATATTCAGAAGAAGATTTCTAATTTTTTTTGCGTATTGCACAAAATTCTTTAAATGATTATTATTATTAAAAATTATAATAGATTAGAATTTGTTTATTTTAACTATTATTTAATTTATAATAATTATCTCTATTAAAGAATCATATCTGCTATTTTAGACTTTTAAAATATTTATTTTATCATTTAATCCCACTTTATTTAGTCTTTTATGATTTTAATGTTGTTTATATTGTAATAAATCTAAGCACTTAATTTTTACTAAAATATATTCTATTAATTATGCTTCTTTAAATCCATTAAATTTTAGCTGAAACTAAATCTTTATATAGTATGAAGTCAATATTAACATTGTCTACTAAAATTTATAGTAAAAAATCTATTTTTATTGAATTGTTAGTAGAGCAAACACGATGTCATTTAATTGATATTATCTCTAAAAGTCTCAATTGAAGTTATTAGCATGGTTTTAGAACTAAATGAGTATTTAACTATCTTATAATCAAATTGGGACAAATTTCTTCTGTAAAAAATATCTACTAAACTAAATTAATAAACATTAACCAATAAATTTATTCGATGCTCTTTTTAAAACATCTACAATTATTTTCAAATCATCCATGGTTATTTTAGGGTGAATGGGAATTGAAACCACTTTATTTGCGACATATTCACTAACAGGACATTTATCTTTAAAACCTAAATTTTCATATAGTTCTTGTTTATATATTGGAGTAGTATAATGAATGCCCGTTCCAACCCCATTTTCATTAAGGAATTTAATCCACTCATCCCTACTTCCATTTTCAATTGATATTGTATATTGATGGTAAACATGAACAGAATCACCAATTGTTTTAGGAGTTTTGATCCCTTTAAGATTAGCTAATTCTTTATTTAAAAATTTTGCATTTTTAATTCTTTGTTGATTAAAATTATCAAGCTTTTTAAGTTGAACAAGACCAATAGCTGCTGATATATCGGTCATTCTAAAATTATAACCTAAAATAGCATGTTTGTATCTTCCGCTCTCACCATGAGATCTTATCATTTTAGCTTTATTGGCATATTCTTCGTTGTTGGTTGTAATCATTCCACCTTCACCAGTAGTCATATTTTTACTTGGATAAAAACTAAAACAACCTAAATCACCGATACTTCCTATTTTTTTACCATCAAAATCAGACCCATTTTTTTTATAAATCGCACCATGAGCCTGTGAAGCATCTTCAATAACTGTTAAATTATTTTTTTTAGCTATTTTCATTATTTCATCCATGTCTCCGCTTTGACCATAGAGTTGAACTGGCATAATAGCTTTTGTTTTATTATTAATAGCTGTTTCAAGTTTATCATGATCTAAAGTGTATGTGTCCTTATTAATATCTATAAAAACTGGTTTTGCTCCTGTATAAAGAATAGAGTTACCTGTTGCTACAAAAGAAAAGGGGGATGTTAATACTTCATCTCCTTCACCAATTCCACAAGATAATAAAGCTGTGTGTAGAGCTGCTGTCCCTGAACTCGTAGCTATGCCATACTTTGCTTTGATAAATTCTGCAAATTCTTTTTCAAACTCAGCAACTTTAAATCCTTGGGCAATAAATCCTGATTTTAATACTTTCACAACTTCTTCTATTTCTTCATCTTCAATTATTGGTTTTGCAATAGGAATATTAATTTTACTCATACTTCACCATCATAATGTTTAAATTTATTTTATATTTATATTCCATTTTAAAAATAAATACTTTAATAAGTTGATAATCATTGAATAATTTTTAAAGTATATTCTGTCTAATAAAAATATGAATTGAGGGATAAAATGACTGAAACAAGTGGAATATCTAAAACTGAATTTAGAGTTATAAATGAAGGTTCAGTTGAAATAACCATCCCTGAATTTGAAAAAATCTCATCAAAAGCTCCTGTATTCTATAATCCACAAATGGAATTTAATCGAGACATATCTATCTTAGCACTTCAAGAATTCCAAAAGGAAATAAAAAAATCTGTTGATATTTGTGATCTTTTTGGAGGAAGCGGAATTAGAGCAATTCGATATAGAAAAGAATTAGAAAATGTTGGAGAAGTTAGTGTTAATGATATTAGTAGCCAAGCTATTGAATTTGAAAGAAGAAATAGTGAAAACAACAATGTAAAGCTAAATTTTCATCAAAAAGAAGCTAATGTTTTACTTAGAGAATTCAGAGGAAAATTTGATGTTGTGGATCTTGATCCATTTGGAACACCATCATATTTTATAGATTCATTGGGATACTCTATTAAAAAGAATTCAATGATTTGTGTTACTGCAACAGATACATCAGCTCTTTGTGGAACATACATTGAACCATGTATTCGTAAATATAATGCTAAGCCAAATAAGACTGAATACTGTCATGAAACTGGGATTAGGATCTTGATAGGATTCATTGCTTTAACAATTGGAAAATATAAAAAATACATAGAACCTAAGCTATCTCACAGTAGCCAACACTATATGAGGTTATATCTTAAAGTCAAAAAAAGTTCAAAAAATACTGATGAAAGTTTAAAAAATAACATCGGTTATATAGGACATTGCCTTAGATGTTTGTATAGAGTACCTATTGAAGGATTAATGAAAGCTGTTAATAATAAATGTCCTGAATGTGGAGAAGAGCTAACAATAGCTGGTCCATTATGGATAGGTAAAATTCAAGAGAAAAAATTTATTGAGAATATGATTCATGAAATCCCATTTAAAAATTTAAAAACCTCTAAAAAGATTTTAAAATTATTGACAAATTGTAGTGAAGAAGCAAATTCTTTAATAACTTTTCATGATCTACATAAAATATCTAAAGTTTTGAAGATAAATGTTCCTAAGTCATCTGAAGTTTTAAAAGCCTTAAAAAAAGAGAGGTTTTTAGCTACAAGAACTCATTTTAACCCACTTGGGATAAAAACAGATTGTGATATCAATACCTTAAAAAAAATAATATACGAACTATCAGTTGACTCAAGATTTAAAAATGATTAATGAAGTTTGTAACTAAGTTATATAGCTATTTATTTATTGGTTGTTAAAATTTAAAAATGATCAATGAATAGTTTGTAACTTGATTCTATATGCTCTTTTCCATCATCTGTCCATGAACCATGTCCAGGTAGTAAATAGTTTACATCTAATTTTCTAAGCTTATTAAGGGAGTTCTCCATATCATCTCGATTTCCGCCAATATCTAATCTTCCAAAACCACCATCAGCAAAAACTGTATCTCCTGAAATGAGAATTTCACCATCCCAAAGTGAGATTCCACCAGGGGTATGACCTGGAGTATGAATTACCTTAAAATTTCCTATTTTATCTCCGTTTTTGATCTTCAAATCAACATCATGTCTTTTTAAGTCATGATGAAAAATAGCTGATGCAGTTAAAGGATCATTTTCATGTTCAATAGCTGGAGCATCTAGTTCATGGATAGCTACTTTTGCATTTGGAAATAAATAATTCCCTCCAGTATGATCGTAGTGTGAATGAGTGTTAACAATCATCTTTATATTGTTTTTTTCGATTTTTAAATTATCAAGCTTTGAATATAGGTAATCTTGATTTATCCCTGTCCCTGTATCCACAAGGATATTATTAATTATATATGAATTTGAGTCCATACCTAAACCTTCGATACATATTACATCGTTTATTTTTTCCAAGAAAATCTCCACCTTTTCAACTAGATTATTTGATTATATACTATTTAAAACTAAATATATAAAAATGATCAATTAAATACTATTGAGCATGATATAATGGTGTTAATAATTTATCATGAAAAGACTTAATCAAATATGTTTTTTAGTAGATGTATCGTTAGTTTTAATATATAGATTTATATTTTCTTTTGCAAAATTATCTCTAGATCTTTATCAAAACCAAATATATAATCTATCATAAAATTCGTGAATGGCTTATCTTCACTAAAAATCATATTTTTTTTTAGAATTTTTAATACCTATTTGTTTCTGATTCTTAATAAATTCATCCCAGTTTTTAAAAGGATATATTTCAGAATAAATATTAGTGTTTCCTGTGTCCTTTGATAGGATGATTTTTAACAATTTGTCTGTATCTTTTGACTTTGTGAAGCCTCTGTAAGTTATAATATTTGCTTTTCACTTAATAATCTAAATTCTCTTAGAAAGTTATCATTGAAAAAATTATTGTAGTATTCTTGAAGTTTGCTGAATAAACTCATTGAAAAACCTACATCTCATGTGTCCTCTTTACAACACACATTTTTATATAATAGTAATACTTTAGTAATACCTTCAGCTTCATTTTTTCATCTTACACAAATAGGTGTTTTATTGTTATATATTTGTTATATGCCCTTATATTTTATATTCCTTAAGTTAAGTTTTTTAAGAAGGATGTGGTCTAACGATCATGTTACCATCTGCAAAGTTAGATGATATTGTAACCATTCGTCTTCTTTTAAAGAAAAATATTGTTTTTCTTGTCTTAAGTTTAAGTTCTCTCGCTCAATATCAGCTGGAAATTTGAGAACCGTCAATCTCATCTGGATTTCCATTATACTCTCTTTTAAAACACTAACTAAATTTTGACCTACTCTTTCTTTTATTACTTGCACATATTTTAATTCTTTCACCAGGTAATTGAGATGTGTTTTAGGTCTTCCTATTAACTATGTTTTAGGAAATTCAACAGTATGAATTGTATCTAATCAAATAAATGACTTTTTGTAAATACATTCTAAATCGTTAGCAAATAAAGGCAGTTTATCATCTGGATTCTATCGTATGTTTGCTTTTACAAGTTTCAGATTTTTGAGTCATATCTGATGGGTAGATATAAATTAATACTGTGTTCACGTGGTAATTAAGTAAACCCATTCTTTCGTTTTCTTAATTGGCAATCCAATGTTTTGGATATAGTTTTTTTTAACATAAAGCCCCATTAGTTCATACAAGTTCAACCTTATCAACATTTATTTTCTTTCATTTAAAACTTTGTTAACTTCTTCAATGCTCTGTTGAAATTTGCAGCCATCTGCATATAGTATCAAATTTAACTTTTAAAATATTTCTGCTTCTGATCTAAAGAGTCATGTCTTTTAAAAACATTTTTAGAGCAAAGTACACTACCAACGGTTTAACATCCTTAATTAATTCATATCCTGTACAATATCAATCATTTCATGAGATAATTTAATCCATTTAATAATAGAATTTATAGATGCTCTAAAAGAAGTCATATCATGCGAATTAATATAGATAATCATTGATTCGTTTTTAACTTCAATATCTGCTTTAGAACGATGATCAGGAGCTGTTTTTAGTTCTAAACAAATTGATCTATAAATAATGTCTGCTTCCTTTCTACTATCAAAATTAATTACAATCTTTCCTTTAACATGATTAAGAATATTTGGATAATTTTCAAGCATAAAAACAACATTAAATAAATTCAGTATATTATAAGTAGCTTATTTGATAATCAAAATATTATAATAGTTTAATTAATAGCTCTTTAAAGATTTAATAGCTATTTTAAGCTCTGTTTTATTCCCATTGTCATCATAAAACCAAATAATAGTTATGTTATCTTCATTCCTATATTTTATGAATGTAAATTTTTGTTATTTTTCAGTTTCATTTGTAAATGAAAGTTAATTTCTCTTAAAAATTCCATATTTTTTGACATTATGGAAATTACAGAAAATTTGAATATATTTCTCTCCAATTAGCTTTATTTGGTGATTTTTTGTTTATTTTAAAAAATTTTTTATTTTTTAAAGTTATAAACGGAAAATCAAAGATTTGTTGCCAAAGGCAACTTAGAAAAACTTGTTTTTCGTTTCCTAAATTCACTTTGCAAATAAACAGAAAATCAAAGATTTGTTGCCAAAGGCAACT